>CAYNGG010000144.1:0-9371 GCA_964396575.1 uncultured Desulfobacteraceae bacterium
TTCCGGATGGATCCCATCATGACCGTTTCAGTGGCCCCGTTCTCCTTGAGAAACCGGATCAGCCGCCCCACCTGCCCCAGGTGGAGCCATTCGATGGTGTCCACCCAGTCGGCCAGGGCCGGGTCGGCCTCGTTGACATAGGCGGCCGCGCAGACGGAATATCCCCGGGACCGGGCGGCCCGGGAAAACAGGAGGGGAAACTGGCCGCCCCCGGCAATGAGCCCGATGGGCCCCGGCCGGTCCGGACTCACCGGGTAACCCCCCGGTTGGAATTCTGAAGGAACTCGATAAACTGCCGGACCTCGGGGACCGGCTCCACCTCGGCCCGGACCCGCTCGATGGCCTCGTTTAAGGTCAGTCCGATCCGGAAGATGATCCGATAGGTCTTTTTCAAGGCCGACAAGGTGCCGCCGGGCATCCCCATCCGCTTGAGGCCCACTGTGTTGAGGCCGTGGAGCCGGGCCCGGTCCCCGGCGGCGATCACAAAGGGCGGGACGTCCTTGACCAGGGCCGACTTCCCGCCCACGTAAGCGTAATCCCCGATCCGGACAAACTGGTGAATGGCCACCAGCCCGCCCACGGTGACGTAATCGCCGATGGTGATGTGGCCGGCCAGGGTGGCATTGTTGGCCAGGATCACCTTCCGGCCCGTCTTGCAGTCGTGAGCCATGTGGGTGTAGGCCATGAGGTAGTTTTCCTCGCCCACTTCGGTGACCCCGCCGCCAAAGGCGGTGCCCCGGTGGACGGTGACGAACTCGCGGATGGTGGTGCCCCGGCCGATCTTGACAAAGGTCCGCTCGCCGCCGAACTTGAGGGCCTGGGGGACCCCGCCCACCGATGCGGACTGGAAGACCTGGCAGTCCGGGCCGATGGTCACGTAAGGCTCGATCACCACATGGGGGCCGATAACCGTGTTGGCCCCCAAAAAGGTGTCCTTCCGGATCACGGTGTAGGGCCCCACCGAGACGTTTTCGTCCAGCTCGGCGCCCGGCTCGATAATGGCTGTGGCATGGATCATGGGCTCTCTCCAAAGGTGGCCATGAATTCGGCCTCGGCCACCCGGCTGCCGTCCACCGAGGCGACTCCGGCCATCTTGACCGCCCGGGCCCGAGCCTTGACGATCTCCAGCGAGAGGATAAGCTGATCCCCCGGCACCACCGGCTTCCGGAACCGGACCTTGTCCATGGACATGAAATAGACCGGCTGGCCCCGGCGTTCCGGCGTCTGGCCGTCAATGACCAGAACCCCGCCGGCCTGACCCAGGGCCTCCACGATGAGGACCCCCGGCATGATGGGCAGCTCCGGAAAGTGGCCCTGAAAGAACGGCTCGTTGATGGTGACGTTTTTGAGGGCCTCGATCCGGACCCCCGGCTCCAGGGATAGAATCCGGTCGATGAGAATAAAGGGATACCGGTGGGGGAGATAAGCCAGAATCTGGCCGATCTCGTAGGCGCTGGCCGGCGCGACGGAACACTCGGTCATGACTCTCTCCCGGTCAGTTGTTTTTCCAGTGCTTCCAGCCGCTTTTTGATATCGGGCAGCCGGGGGATGATCCGCTGGACCCGGAGCCAGATGCGGTGGGGCATCTGGGGCGATCCGGTGACCGTCTCCCCGTCGGGGATGTCCCCGCCGACTCCCGACTGGGGCCCGACGGTCACGTCATTGCCGATGGTCAGATGGCCGGCGATCCCCACCTGGCCGGCCAGGACCGCGTGATCGCCGATCCGGGCGCTCCCGGCGATCCCCACCTGGGCCACCAGGAGGGTGTCTTCCCCGACGGTGACGTTATGCGCCACGTGGACCAGGTTGTCCGTTTTCACCCCCCGGCCGATCCGGGTCTCGCCGTAGGTGGCCCGGTCAATAGTGTTGCCGGCCCCGATCTCGACGTCGTCGTCGATCCGGACGATCCCGGTGTGGGGGATTTTCTGGTAGCGCCGGCCGTCCGGGGCGTACCCGTAGCCGTCGGCGCCGATCACCGACCCGGCCTGGATCGTCACCCGCCGGCCGATTCGGGTTCCCGGCCCGAGATAGACGTGGGGGAAGACCTCGACATCATCACCGATCCGGACCCCGTCGCCGATCACCACGTGAGGGTGAATCCGGACCCGGTCCCCGAAGGTCACATCTTCGCCGATGACCGCGTAAGGGCCGATCTCCGGGTTCCGGCCCGCGGCAAACCCCCCGCCGACCACCGCCAGGGGGCTGATCCCGTCGAGATAGCCCGGCCGGACCGGCGGGTGGAAGTGGCGCAAAAGCCGGACAAAGGCCACCTGGGGATTGTCCGCGTGGATCAGGGGCCGGTCGGCCGCATCCACCTTCGGGGGCACGATCACCGCCCCGGCGCGGGTCTCGGACAATCGCTTGATCAGCCTGGGCTGAGCCGCGAAGGTGATCTGGTCCGGCTCGGCCCGCTCGAAAGGGGCGGCCCCCCGGATGAGCAGGTCCGGGTCCCCGGTCAGGGTTCCGCCGGCGATTTCCGCGGCCCGGCCCAGGGGGATGGGCGAGCCGTCAGTCAGGGCGGTCACCGGTTACTGCCCCTTTCGGGCGTTGTACCGCCGGATCATCTCATCGGTGATGTCCACCGCGTCCGCCCCATAGAGGACCCCCACCCTTTCCAGGATCAGAGTGTAACCATCCTGTTTTCCGATTTCCTCCACCAGCTCGAAGAACTCCTGCTGGATCTTCGTGATCAGCCGGGCCTCGTACTGCTTGAAGTCCTCCATGTACTTTTTCTGGAGGGATTTGGCGTCGTTGATTTTGATCCGGATCTCCCGCTCCTTTTCCTCCCGCTGATCCCGGTTCATCACCAGGGATTCGCGTTCGAGGCGGCTTTTGAGATCCTCGATCTCGTCCTTTTTCCCCTGGAGGCTGGCCTCCATCTCCTTGCCTTTCTGGGTGATCTCCTCCTGAGCGGCCTTGCCGGCGGCCGATTCCTTGAGGACCCGCTGGAAATCAACCACGCCGATTTTGGCGGGATCGGCGGAATGGCCTACCGCCGCCGTGAAGAGAATCAAAAGGGCCGCGGTCGCGGCCGTGAGGAATTGTCGCATGATGATGGCTCCTTCGCGATTATGGATTGGCAATGCGGGGTTGACGATTTTCGGGGCCGGTCCGGCGGCCTCGAGCCGGCCGATCAGAACGCGCCGCCCATGGTAAACTCCCACCGCCCCGAGGTGCTCTCCCCCTCTTCGGGATTCAGGATGTAGCCGTTTTCGATCCGGATGGGCCCCATGGGGGAGTACCAGCGGAAGCCGTAGCCGGCGCTCTCCCGGAGGTTGTTGAAATCGATGTTCTCGCCGGTATTGAAAACGTTGCCGGTGTCATAGAAAAGGACCCCCACCACCCCGGCCTCCTTGATCAGCGGGATCAGGTACTCGGCGTTGAATTGGACGAACTTGTCGCCGCCGATCTGCTTGCCCTCTTCATCGTAGGCGCTGATATCCCGCCAGTCAAACCCCCGCATGGAATTCATCCCGCCGAGGTAGAACCGCTCGTAGTCAGGGAGCTTCCCGCCGGAGCTCTCGTCCACGAACCCGCTTTTTCCATGGAGAAAGCCCACCGTGCCCCAGAACAGGGGGATGTACTGCCCCAGCTCGCCGATGTACTTGGTAAAGGCGATATCCCCGCCGAGGCCGGCGTATTCCACGCTGACCCTGTGGTCCGCCCCTTCGGTGGGGTTGAAGACCCGGTCCCGGGAGTCGTACCGGAGGGTGGTGGCCACGCTGCTGGTGACATTGGTCCCTTCCATGTCCCAGACCAGATCCGAGGCGTCCTCGGAGATGTTGGTGATGTCACCGATGTCGTAGCGATAGGAGAGATAGAGGCGGGTGAAATCGAAGACCGGATAGCCGAATCGGACCGCGCCCCCTTGGCTGTCCTTGTCATAGGTGTCGTAATCCCGCTCCCAGTTGTAAAGGTCGAACCCGGCCGACAGGGGGATGTCGAAAAGCCACGGCTCGGTGAAGCTCAGAGTGTACCGGCTGGTGGTGCTGCCGAGCTCCGCCTTGACCTGGAGGGTTTGTCCCCGGCCGAAAAGGTTCCGCTGGGAGATGGAAGCCATGGCAAAGAGGTTCTCCACGCTGCTGTAACCGCCCCCGAAGGAGAAGGTCCCGGTGGGCTTCTCGGTGACGTCGATCCTCAAAACGGCTTGATCGTCGCTGCTTCCCGGCATCGAATTGACCCGGATATCTTCGAAATAGTCGAGCCGGTGGAGGTTCCGGATGGATCGTTTGAGGCGGCTGCCGCTGTACCGGTCCTTTTCGTAAACCTTGAGCTGCCGGCGGATCACCTTGTCCCGGGTCTTGGTGTTTCCGGTGATAACGATCTTTTCGAAATAAACCGGCTTGCCCTTGTCAATGACGTAGGTGATATCGACCGTCCCCTTGTCCGGGTTCCGGTCGGCCCGGGGAATGATCTCAGCGTTGGCAAACCCGTCGTCTCCGTAGATGTCGGTGAGGGTCATGACGTCCTTTCGGACCACCTCCCGGCTGTACCGGGTCTCCTCATCGATCCGGATTCGGTTCATCAGGGCCGCCTCGGACTGGATCAGATCCCCGCTCAAGGCCACCCGGCCCACGTCATAAGCCCGGCCCTCGTCGATTTTAATGGTGATGTCGATCCAGCTCCCGGTATAAGCGATCTGGGGGTCGCTCACCCGAGTGTCGATGTGGCCGTGATTGTGGTAGAATTCGGTGATCCGGGCCACGTCCCGTTCCAGAACATCCCGGTCCAGGTCCCCCGACGAGGTAATCCAGGACCAGAAGCCCTTTTCCGAGGTCTTCATGATCTTTTTGAGGCGCTTGTCCGGGTAGGCCGAGTTGCCCGCAAACGAGATCGACCGAATCCGGATCTTTTGCCCCTCGTCGATGGTGAAGGTCAGGTCGGCCTGATTGTTGTCCAGCTCGGACAGGGTATAGTCCACGGAGACGTTGTGGTAGTTCTTGTCCTTATACTGGGCTTCGATCCGCTTCAGGTTGCTCTGGATCACGTGGACGTTCAGGATCGAGCCGGTGGAGATGCTCAGGGTCTCGGTGAGCTCCGTGTCGTCGTAAACCCGGTTGCCGGTAAACCGGATCATCCGGATAGTCGGCTTTTCCTTGACGTGGAAGGTGATGATCTTGCCCCCGACACCGTCGGCCGCCTCGACGCGGATGTCGTCGAAATAGCCCATGGCATAGACCGCCCGGAGGTCCTTGGACAGGCTCCGGGCGAGATAGACGTCTCCGGGCGCGGTCTCGATCACCCGCTTGATGGCGTCGGCCTCGATCCGGCGGTTGCCCCGGACCTGAACCTGAGCCACCCGCTCCCGCTTGAAGAGCTTGGTCCCGAACTGCCGGGTGAGATCCCGGACCACCGACGGCAGAGCCTCGATCCGCTGGCCCTCCACGAAAAAAGTGCTCAACGGGGTCCGGCCGTAGATGTCGATCATCCGGCCGTCTAAGCTGAACTGATCGCCGATCCGGGTAAAGCTTCCCCAAATCACGTAATCGGCCCCGGTCTGGCGTCCGATCCGGCGGACCGTCTGCATGTTCGCCGGCGGGACCCGACGGCCCATCTCCGGGGGCAACACCTCGGCCCCGTCAGCGGTCAGATGCCCGGCGATCACCTCCGGAATCCGATCCCGGAGGTAGGCGAAGTCCGAAGGCGCGTGGACCGCAAAAGGGAGGACCGTCACCCGGACCGTCTCCTGAGCCCCGGCCGTCGCCACGATCCCCGCCACCAAGGCCCACGCCAGCATCATGACCGGCCCCATCCGTCTGCCCATGATTCTTCCTTTCATGGCGAATTCACCTCCACCACCCGACCGTTTTCCAGGGTCAGGCGTCGGCCCATATAGGCGGCCAGCTCCGTGTTGTGGGTGACCACCACCAGGCTCATTCCCAGCTCCCGGTTGAGCTCCCAGATCAGCTCGTGGACCTGCTCACTGTTTTGCCGGTCGAGATTCCCGGTGGGCTCATCGGCCAACAGAACGGCCGGCTTGAGCACCAGGGCCCGTGCCAGGGCCACCCGCTGCTGCTCCCCGCCAGACAGCTCAGTGACCCGATGGGCCAACCGATGCCCCATTCCCACCCGGGAAAGGAGCGATTCGGCGGCCTCACGGGCCGCCGGGACCGTGTCCCCCCGGATCAGGGCGGGCATCATCGTGTTCTCGAGGGCGGTGAACTCCGGGAGCAGATGATGAAACTGGAAGACGAACCCGACCGTCTCGTTGCGGAACCGGGCCAGCCGATCGTTGTCATAAGCGAAAACGTTGGCCCCCCGGTACCGGACTTCCCCGGAATCCGGCCGGTCCAGCGCCCCCAAAAGATGCAGAAGCGTCGATTTGCCGATCCCCGACGCCCCGACCACCGCGGCCGACTCCCCGGCCCACAGATCCAAATCCACCGCCTGGAGAATCTGGAGGCGGGCCCCGGTGTCCACCCGGTCGGGGTAGCTCTTGTGAAGCTCCCGCACCGAGATAAGCGGCCCATCGCCGGCGGGATCAGCCATACCGGAACGCCTCCACCGGGTCTAGCCGCGAGGCCTGGCGGGCCGGATAGAGGGTCGCCAGAAAACAAACCATCAGGGCCGCTCCCGCGATAATCCCCACGTCCAGAAGCGCCAATTGCACCGGCAGCTTGGTGATATAATACACATCCGACGGCAGCTCAATGAATTGATAGGTCTTGAGCAGCGAGCAGAGCAACACCCCGAGGGCCACCCCCAGGGATGTCCCCACGGTGCCGATGGCCATCCCCTTGAGCACGAAGATTCGCCGGATGGACCGGTCAGTGGCCCCCATGGCCTTTAAAATGGCGATGTCCCGTGTCTTTTCCATCACCATCATGATCAGGGATGAGGCGATGTTAAAGGCGGCGACCAGGACAATGAGCGCCAGGATGATGAACATCACCACCTTTTCGAGCTTCAACGCCGAAAAGAGGTTGTGGTTCATCTGCATCCAGTCCTTGGTCCAATAGGGAAACCCGAGGGCCTCCTCGATCCGGTCCCCCACCGCGTCGGCTTTGTAAACATCCGTCACCCGGATCTCGATCCCGGTGACCGCCGATTCCATCCGGAGCAGCCGCCGGGCGTCGGCGATGTGGACATAAGCCAGGGAGCCGTCGTATTCGTACATCCCGGACTCGAACCGGCCGACCATCCGGAAGGGCCGCATGGCCGGCAGATGCCCCATGGGCGAGATCATCCCCCGGGGAGAGATGACGTAAACCGAATCCCCCTCGCCAACCCCGAGGCTCAGGGCCAGCTCCTTGCCCAAAACGATCCCCGCCGTCCCCGGCTCGGGATCGGCGGCCATCTCCTCGAGCCGGTCCAGGGCCGCCGGGTCGAACTTGAGGATCACCTCCCCGGCCGACGCCGGATCGATCCCCCGAAGGACCGCTCCGGACAGCCCGCCGGCCGACCGGAGCATGATCTGGGAGTAAACAAAGGGCGTGGCCGCCACCACCCCGTCCACCGACCGGACCGTTTCGATCACTTTTTCATGATCGGTAAACGGCCCGCCATGGTGGAGTAAGATCACGTGGGATTCCACCCCCAGTATCCGGTTCTTGAGGTCGGTCTCAAACCCGGCCATCACGGCGATGACCACGATGAGCGCCATGACCCCCACCGTCACCCCGGCCACCGACAGCACCGTAATCAGGGAGATAAAGGTCTGCTTTTGCTCCGTCCGCAGGTAGCGGCGGCTGATGAAAAACTCGAATGACATGGCTCGGGCCGCGCGCCCGCTACCCCCGATCCGTCTCGACCCGTTTCATGTGAGGAAACAGGATCACTTCCCGGATGGACGGGGCATTGGTAAGGAGCATCACCATCCGGTCGATCCCGATCCCCTCCCCGGCGGTGGGCGGCAAACCGTACTCGAGGGCCTCCACATAGTCCTCGTCCATGACGTGGGCCTCGGCATCCCCGGCCTCCCGTTCGGCCACCTGATCCATGAACCGGCCTCGCTGGTCCTCGGGGTCGTTGAGCTCCGAAAAGCCGTTGGCGATTTCCCGGCCGCCGACGAAGAGCTCGAACCGGTCGGTCAGCGTCGGGTCGGTCTCGCTCCGCCGGGACAAGGGCGAGACCTCCACCGGATAGCCAGTGATAAAGGTCGGCTGGATCAGCTTCGGCTCCACCAGGGCGTCAAACAGCTTGGTGATGATCTTCCCCCGCTTTCCGGTCTTGGTCAGGGTAATCCCGTTGTCGGCGGCAAAGGCGATGAGCCGCTCCCGGTCGGCCAGCCGGTTCGAGTCGAGTCCGCCCAGGGTCTCCAGAGCCTCGTACATGGACATCCGCCGCCAGGGGCCGGCCAGATCGATTTCATGCTCCCCGTAGGTGACCGTCGTCGTCCCCAGGACATCCCGTGCCACCTGAGCGAACATCGCCTCGGTAAGGGCCATCAGGTCCTCGTAGGTGGCATAAGCCTGGTAGAGCTCCAGCATGGTGAACTCGGGGTTGTGCTGAGTCGAAACCCCTTCGTTCCGGAAATTCCGGTTGATCTCGAAGACCCGGTCGAACCCGCCCACCACCAGCCGCTTGAGATAGAGCTCCGGGGCGATCCGGAGGTAGAGGTCCATCCCCAGGGCGTTGTGGTGGGTGACAAAAGGAGTGGCCTCGGCCCCGCCGGCCACCGGCTGCATCATCGGGGTCTCGACCTCCAGAAAGTCCCGGCCGAGGAGAAACTCCCGGACCGACCGGATGATCCGGCTCCGGCGGACGAACAGATCCCGGACATCGGGGTTCATGATCAAGTCGAGATACCGCCGGCGGTAGCGCTTTTCCGGGTCCTTCAATCCGTGAAACTTCTCCGGCAGGGGCCGGGAGGCCTTGGCCAGGAGCCGGATCGACTCGGCCAGGAGAGTCCATTCCCCGGTTTTGGTCTGAAAGACCGATCCGGTCAGCCCCACCAGATCGCCCACGTCGAGCTGGCGGAAGAGGTCATAGGCCGCTTCCCCCACCTTGTCCTTCCGGACATAGGCCTGGAGCTGGCCGGTCCCGTCCCGGAACCGGATAAAGGCGCTCTTCCCGAACCGGTTGATGGCCATCATCCGGCCGGCGACGGCAAAGGGCGTCGGCGCCTCGGCCGCCGGCTCGGGATCGGCCTCGATGGCCGCCCGGATCTCGCCCACGGTATGGGATACCTTGAAATCGTTGGGAAAAAGGGCGATGCCCTGATTTTTCAGATCGATCAGCTTCTGTCTGCGTTTGTCGAGTAGTCCGGTCTTGTCCATCCTCACCTGATATCGTGCTATCCTGCTGTGCATTAAGCCGGCATCACCGGCACCGCCCGTGGGCAACGGGCCATCATCCATCAAACAAGCTCAAAAGCATAGGGAATTGTGCCCAAGGTGTCAAGCCATAATGGCTCGCCATTTTCGCGGCGT
>CAYNGG010000145.1:0-9302 GCA_964396575.1 uncultured Desulfobacteraceae bacterium
GGGCCGGAACCGGGTGGGGCGGATGCCGAAGGCGAAATAGCCGATCCACTCCATCCCGAACCGCAAGAGGGCCACGTCATCGATCCGGAGCCGCTTTTTGAGGTCGGGCTTGACCTTGTGCCGCTTTAAAAAGGATGAGCCGAAGACGAACTCCCGGAACCGGTCCACGTTGTAAGCCGCCATGAAGGCCATCTTGGCCCCCCGGCCATCGGGGCCTTCGGCCCCCCAGGGATTGTCCCGGAACCGGGCCTTGAGCCGGCCCCAGGTATGCGTCATCTCCTGGTAGGGCTCGGCTCCCTGGTCGGCGATCCAGTCGGCCACGGTCAGCTCGTCGGGGGCGGACTCCCCCTCGCAGAACTCGGGGGGCCGGAGAAAGTGGAGCGGGGTCAGGGTGTCGGTCGCGGCATCGAAATAGGCCCCGTGCTCCATGGGAAAGGCCCGGCAGGTCCCGGGCCGGTCCGGGTAAACCGTGCAGCCGGCGTCGGTCAGAAACGGACAGGTGGCATCGGCGTTGTCGGCCATCCGGAGCAGGACTTCGGGGAAATGAAGCCCCGGCCGGAGCACCACATCGACGTAGCGGTCCAGAAACTGGTCCGAGTCGAGCGCCAGGCACGTTTTCAGCCGGACCACGTCGTAGGGGTCAAGAAAGAGGTTGAGGTTCCGGCAGCACCGGTTGAAGCAGCTCAGACCCGAATGGCACCGGAACCGGAAGACCTCCCCCGGCTCGATCCGCCGCCCGGGGATGCTCGATATGGCCTCGCCGCCTTCGATGATCTTCACTGGCTCGCCTCCGATGGCTCCGGCTGGAGAGTTTGAATCATCTCGCCGACGGTCAGCCGGGGGCGACCCGAGAGCCCCAGCTCGGCCCGGAGCTCGCCCTCCAGCCGGGCCAGCTCCTGATAAAAGGGGGTCCGATCCAG
Source organism: uncultured Desulfobacteraceae bacterium (assembly GCA_964396575.1). Taxonomy (GTDB): domain Bacteria; phylum Desulfobacterota; class Desulfobacteria; order Desulfobacterales; family JAABSP01; genus CAYNGG01. Next base: position 921 of record CAYNGG010000145.1, read on the forward strand.
TACCCCCCGATCCCGGCCCCCGGTCGTCTCCGTAAACAGGTCGCACCCCGGCCCGGTCAGCACCCGGCCGTCGGGCCGCCGGGTCTCGTGAGCCACCCCGTGGAGCCGGCAGATCATGGGGCGATGAGCATAAATCCGGCAGCGAACCCCGTCGTTGACCGGACAGAGGTCCCCCGGCACGGCCGCGGCGGCCCGGCGCCGGACTTCGGCCCGGTCATCGTGGGGCATCCCCCGGAGCCCTTCCCCTATATAAAGGTATTCGGCAACGGTGTGGTGATAGAACCGGCTCCGGCAGCAGTTGTCGTCACAGCCCCGGCACCGGAAGCCGTACCGGTCGGCCACCGCCGCGTAAGCCCGGTCCATTTCCTCATAGAGCCGGGCGAGCCGATCCAGAAAGGGGGCGGCCCGGTCGGCCAGCCGCTCGATATCGGTCAGCTCAGGGTTCATCTCAGACCAGGGGGGATGGAAAAAAGATGGCCGTGTAGAGGTCGAGGGCGTACCGGTCGGTCATGCTGGCGATGAAGTCGCTGACGGTCACCTCGCGGGGCTGACCGTTGCACCCGGCATTGAGCATCTCCATGTTTTCCAGCTCCTCCGCAAGCATCCGGGGGTTGTCGAGAAAAAAGGTGTAGAGCTCCGAAAGGATCTTTTTGGTCTTGACGAACTCGTCGTGGACCTGAGCGGACCGGTAAACGTTTTCGTAGAGGAACACCCGGAGGGTCGTCATGGCCCCATAGATATCGTCGCTCATGTGGAGACGGAATTCGCCGTCCTCCATCCGGCTGGAAAAGACGAGATCCCGGATCATGGTGGCGGCCCGCTCCGAGTGGTTGGTTCCCAGAATCCGGGCACACGATTCGGGCACCCCGTCCTCGGAGATCACCCCGCTGCGGATGGCGTCATCGAGGTCATGGTTGAGGTAGGCCATGATGTCGGCCACCCGGACCACTCGCCCCTCCACCGTGCTCGGCTGCTCCGCCGGGTCGTCCGGGATGATCTTCCCGTAGCCCTTGGAGTGCTTGAGGATGCCGTCCCGGACTTCCCGGGTGAGGTTAAGGCCCCGGCCCTGCCGCTCGAGGTAGTCCACCACCCGGAGGCTCTGCTCGTTATGGGCGAAGCTGTTGGAGAAGATCTCTTTTAGGGCCGTCTCCCCGGAGTGGCCAAAGGGGGTGTGGCCCAGGTCGTGGCCCAGGGCCACCGCTTCGGCCAGGTCCTCGTTTAAGCGCATGGCCCGAGCCACCGTCCGGGCGATCTGAGCCACCTCGAGGGTGTGGGTGAGCCGGGTTCGGTACTGATCCCCCAGGGGGGAGAGGAAGACCTGAGTCTTGTGCTTCAGCCGGCGGAAGGCGTTGGAATAGAGAATCCGGTCCCGGTCCACCTGGAAGGCGGTTCGGATGGGGCACGGCGGCTCGGGCACCGACCGGCCCCTGGACCGGGCGCTCAGACACCCATAAGGCGCCATGAACCCCTTTTCCCGTTCCTCGAATGCTTCCCGGATCGTCTGCATCGTGGTGATGGCCCTTCCGCGCCGCGCCGTCCGCTTGGGCGTCGGCGGTAACGGTCAAAAAAAGGTTTAATCTTTTCATGCCGCCGCCGGTTTGTAAAGGATATTTCGGTGCCGCCGGGCTGCTTCCGGGATTGACTTCAAGAGGGCCATCTGGTAAGGCACCGGTCATTTATTCCGGTCAGTTTCCGACCGCCATTCATTACAGAACAGAAAGGACAACCGATCACCATGGAACGCACTCTTTCGATCATCAAGCCCGACGGCGTGGCCAAGAACCTCATCGGCGAGGTCATCCGCCGGTTCGAGCAAAACGAGATCCGGATCGTCGCCTTGAAGCTCATCCGGATGACCAAGGCCCAGGCCGAGGGCTTCTACGCCGTCCACCGGGAACGCCCCTTTTTCGACTCGGTGACCGACTTCATGTCATCCGGCCCCTGCGTCGTGATGATCCTCGAAGGCGATGACGTCATCGCCCGGAACCGGACCCTCATGGGAGCCACCAACCCCAAGGACGCCGCCGACGGGACCATCCGGAAGGATTTCGCCACCGACGTGGAAAAGAACGTGGTTCACGGCTCTGATGCTCCGGAGACCGCCGCCTTCGAGATCAGCTATTTCTTCAGCCAGCTCGAGATGGTGGGGTGACCCGGCCGGCGGGGGTCCGCCTCGACCGCGTCGCCATCGTCCTCCACCAGCCCCAGATTCCGGAGAACATCGGCGCGGCGGCCCGGGCCATCCGGAACATGGGGCTTGGCGAGCTGATCGTGGTGGCTCCCAAATCCCTGGACATGCGCCGAATCCGGATGATGGCCACCCGGACCGGCGAGGCGGTGATATCCGCCATGACCGTCCATGACGACCTGCCGACGGCGTTGGGGCCCTTTGGCTACGTGGCCTGCACCACCGCCCGGCTCGGGGGTCAGCGGCAGACGGTCCTCAGCCCCGAGGCCCTGGCATGGGAGATCGCCCCGGTCTCGGAAAACAACCGGGTTGCCATCGTTTTCGGGCCGGAGGACCGGGGCCTGGCCAACGCCGACATCCGCTACGCCCACAGCCTGGTCAACATCCCCACCGCCGAGCTGGCTTCCCTCAACCTGGCCCAGGCGGTGATGGTTGTCTGCTATGAGCTCCAGAAAGCCACCCGGCCCGAAAAGCCCCCCTTCGTCCCCCGCCTGGCCAGCCGGTTCGAGCTGGACGCCATGTACGCTCAGCTCGCCGACGTCCTCGTCCGGATTTCCTACATTAACCCGGAAAACCCGGAATACTGGATCAACAACCTCCGCCGGTTCTTCAACCGGTATCCCCTCCGGGCCAAGGAGGTGGCGATCATCCGGGGGATCTGCCGGCAGATCGACTGGTACGGCCGGAAATCCCATGCCGATGGGGTCCGGGCGGGGCGGGCGGAGGCGGATGATGGTCACCCTGTCAATCATTCCCAGAAAGAGGAGCACCCATGAGACTTATTCGATTCGGCGAGGCGGGCGCGGAGCGCCCCGGACTGATCCGGGATGACCGGATCGTGGACCTCCGGGAGATCTTTTCCGAAATCCCCGACATCGGCGAGCCTTTCTTCCGGGAGGGCTGGCTCGAACGGGTGGCCGCCGTTGACGCCCCCGGTCGGGACCGGGCCGGCGTCCGGCTCGGGCCGCCGGTGGCCCGGCCGTCGAAGATCATCTGCCTGGGCAAAAACTACGCCGAGCACGCCCGGGAAGGCGGGTTCGACCGCCCCGAGCGGCCCATCCTTTTCGCCAAGGCCCCCAGCGCCCTGAACGGTCCCCACGACCCCATCCGGCTGCCCCGGTGCAGCGGCCGGGTGGACTGGGAAGTCGAGCTGGCCGTGGTCATCGGCCGGGAGGGGACGGACATCCCCCCGGACCGGGCCCTCGACCACGTGGCCGGATACACCGTGATGAACGACGTCTCCGGCCGGGAGGCCCAGTTCGGCGACGGGCAGTGGTTCCGGGGAAAGTCTTTTAACACCTTCGCTCCCCTCGGCCCCGCCCTGGTCACCCCCGACGAGATCGACAACCCCATGGCCCTCGACCTGACCGCCCACGTCAACGGCCGGTTGATGCAGTCGGGCAACACCCGGGACCTCGTCTTCGACCTGCCGACCCTCATCGCCTACATCAGCCAGGACATGACCCTCGTGCCCGGCGACGTTATCTCCACCGGGACCCCCGCCGGGGTCGGAATCTTCCGGGACCCGCCCGTGGTCCTGATGCCCGGCGACGAGGTGGTCTGCGAGGTGGCCGGGATCGGAGCCCTGGTCAACCGGTGCCGATAAGGCCGGCACGGTTCCCCCCCTTGTGGAAAATCGGCCGGGAGGTTATGGTAAAGGGGACATCGGGGCACCCGAAACGTCAACCCAAGCACCCACTATGGAGGCACCCATGACATCCACGGTCTATTTTATGGATCTGAGAGCCACCCCCAAGGAAAACCTCTTCGACAAGCTCGGCCGGCTCATGGAGACGGCCGGGCTCCCCCAGACCTTTCGGCAGCGGGACCTGGTGGCGGTCAAGCTCCACTTCGGCGAAACCGGCAACGTGGCCTATGTCCGGCCGGTTTACCTCCGAAAGATCGTCGCCGCCATCCGCGACGGGGGCGGCAACCCCTTTCTCACCGACGCCAACACCCTCTACGCCGGCACCCGGGGGGACGCCCCCAACCATCTCGCCACCGCCGTCCACAACGGCTTCGCCCACTCAGTGACCGACGCGCCGGTGATCATCGCCGACGGGCTCCGGGGACGGACCGAGACCGGGGTCCCGGTGGGGGGCAAGCACGTCGAGACCGCCTGGATCGGCTCGGAAATCATGGAAGCCGACAGCCTTGTCTCGGTGGCCCACTTCAAGGGCCATGAGCTGGCCGGGTTCGGCGGGGCCATCAAGAATCTCGGGATGGGGTGCGCATCCCGGCGGGGCAAGCTCGACCAGCACTCCGGGGTCTCGCCCTTCGTCAAGGCCAAAAAATGCGTCGGCTGCGGAGACTGCGCCGAGCACTGCGCCCAGGACGCCATCGTCCTCGAAGGAAAAGAAGACAACCAGAAGGCCCGGATCGTCGATGAGCGGTGCATCGGCTGCGGCGAATGCCTCCTCATCTGCCCCAACGGGGCCATCAGTGTAAAGTGGGAAAAGTCGATCCCGACCTTTCTCGAAAAGATGGTCGAGTACACCGCCGGCGTGATCCGGGGCCGGGGGGAAAAATGTTTCTACCTCAACTTCATCACCACCGTCTCCCCCGCCTGCGACTGCCACGGCCACAACGACGCCCCCATCGTCCGGGACATCGGGGTTCTGGCCGGCCGGGACCCGGTGGCCATCGACGCGGCCGCCGTGGACCTCGTCAACGCCGAACCCGTCCTGGCCGGCTCCTGCCTGGACACCGCCGAAGGGTGCGGCCCCGACAAATTCAAGGCCCTCTACCCCAAGGTCGATTGGCCCCTCCAGCTTGACTACGCCGAAACCCTGGGGCTGGGCCAGCGGGCATACGAGCTGATAACCATCTGAGGGGTTTCCACTCGAAAAGGACCGACATACCGCTCTTCAGGGGCTGCCTCGACCCGGAGCGGCCCCTTGGGCCCGGTGCCCTCAGAGGCTCCAGGCTCCGGCTGATCAACGGGATAAATGCAAAAACCCACTTGACCAGCGACCACGATACCCATTACATCAACCTGGAGGGGGAGCTTCCCGGACGACCCCGCCGAAGGCGTGGCGTTGCCGGGAAATCGGCGCGGCCCTGAAACGGGACGAATCGAGCTTCAGGCCGTTTTTCATCGGAAATCAATAGCTATCAGGGGAAGGGGAGACCATGGAACGGGTGACACTGGCGTCATTGGACAACCGGGAGGACCGGATCGCCGTGGTGGGGTTGGGCTATGTGGGCCTGCCTCTGGCGGTCCAGCTTTCCCGCCACTTCGAGGTGGTGGGCTATGACCTTAAAAGCGAACGGATCGCCGAGCTTCAATCGGGCCGCGACCGGACCCTGGAGGTAACCGGGGCGGAGCTGGCCGAAATCGAGATCACCTACTCGAGCGATCCGGCGATCCTCTCCACCTGCCGGCTCATCATCGTCGCGGTCCCCACCCCCATCGACGCCTACCGGATTCCGGACCTCCGCCCCCTTCTGGGCGCCGCCGAGACCGTGGGCCGCCAGATGTCCCCCGGGACCTGCGCGGTCTTCGAATCAACGGTTTATCCCGGCGCCACCGAAGAGGACTGCGTGCCCATCATGGAGCGGGAGTCGGGCCTCGTCTTCGGCCGGGACTTCACCGTGGGCTACTCGCCGGAACGGATCAACCCCGGCGACCGGGTCCACCGGCTCGAGAGCATCGTCAAGATCGTCTCCGGATCGGACCCCGAAACCCGTGACCTCCTGGCCGGAGTTTACGGCCGGGTGGTGACGGCCGGGCTCCATCTGGCATCCACCATCAAGGTGGCCGAGGCGGCCAAGGTCATCGAAAACACCCAGCGGGACCTCAACATCGCCCTGATGAACGAGCTGGCCATGATCTTCGACCGGATGGGGATCGACACGGCCGAAGTCCTGGCGGCGGCCGGGACCAAGTGGAATTTTCTCCCCTTCCGGCCGGGGCTGGTGGGCGGCCACTGCATCGGCGTCGATCCCTATTACCTCACCTTCAAGGCCGAAGCCCTGGGCTACCACCCCGAAATGATCCTCGCCGGCCGGCGGATCAACGACAATATGGGCAAGTTCGTGGCCGAACGGATGGTCAAGCTCATGATCCGCCGGGGCGGCCAGGTCCACGGGGCCCGGGTGGCGGTCCTGGGGATCACCTTCAAGGAGGACGTCCCCGACCTCCGGAACACCCGGGTGGTTGATATCATCGCCGAGCTGACCGACTACGGCATCGAGGTGGTCGCCCACGACCCCCTGGCCGACCCTGATGAGGCCGAGGATTACTACGGCATCCGGCTCACCGGGATGGATGCGATCGGAGAGGTGGCCGGGGTCATCGTCGCGGTGATGCACAACACTTACCGGGAGATGGGCCTCCAGCGGATCGCCGCGATGTGCGGAAACGTCCGCCCCATCGTGGTGGACCTCAAGGGGCTCTTTTCGCCGGAAGAAGCCGAATCCCTCGGCATCACCTACTGGCGGCTCTAATCCCGTCATCGTGAAGCGTCCCAACCCCGCCCACGTCTCGGCGATCCGGGATTTCATCGCCCGGTCCCCCTTCCCGACGCTCCTGTCCATGCGGCCGACGGAGCTGGCCGTCGGCCGCGCCACCCTCGAGATCGAGATCGCCGAGAAACACCGCCAGCTCCTGGGAGTGGTCCACGGCGGGGTCATCGCATCCCTCATCGACACCGCCACCTTCTGGTCGGTTTACTACGCCATTGACGACCCCGACGCCTGGCTGACCACCGTGGACCTCAAGCTCAACTTCCTCGCCCCGGCCCGCCAGGGCCGCCTCATCGCCCGCGGCCGTCAAAGAAAGGTCGGCGGAACCCTCTGCTACGCCACCGCTTCGGTCACCGACGCCGCCGACACCCTCCTCGCCCACGGCGCCGCCACCCTCATGGTCCTGAAAAACGCCCGCCCGTCGGTGGATGTTCAATTCCCGGAAAAATTTCTCGACGATTGATCCCTCTGGCGCGAGGCGCTCCCTGGGGGCAGCTCCTTACAAAGCTTTGAATGCCTCAAAAGCTACTCCAGCCTGCTTGAGAATGCTTCTCAACGTCCCTTCGGGCAAATCCTTCGTATGCATGGCAACGTAAGTCTGCCTGCCGTCTGGATGTCGCAAAACCGCGTGAGAACCGGATTGACGTTTGACCTTAAAGCCCGCTCGCTGCAATTTTGACAGGACTTCACGCGGTTTGTACGGCATCGTCTTCAACTTCGATTGTGGAAAAAAGGTATTCGGAAGCGGCGGGGACTGGCTCGTTGTTCTCCTTTTTCTCCGCGATCCACAATCGGATCAGATCCTCGGCCGCCGTGCGCGCACCTTCGATTCCCAGCCCGTGAGTGGTCAAACCCAGTGTCGGCACATGAGCATAATAGTGCCCTTGAGGGAAATCTTTCTCGGTGATCTTTTCAAATAAAATAGCATAAATCATTGTATTTAAACCCTTATCAATCATTTTCCGCCGGCGGACAGCTTATTTTGGAAAACAACGCCAACGTGTCGTCGTCAAGTGGCTTTTCAAGATCATCCGCCATCCAGATTAACCTCTTTGCCGATCCCGGCTCCCATATCGGCTCGCGCTGAACACATTGTACGGAATTAACGGGCTTTTGTCATCTATAGACCTCCGATGTTTCCAAATTTTTATAAACCCTGAAGGTCTCTAACCGCACCGACGCGAGGCGCTCATGGGGACGGCCCCGGCTGCCGGTTCGGTTTACCATCGAAAACCGAAATGATATGTAGTATTGTGTTGTCAGAGGGGCAACGTTTGTTCCCCTGAAACCTCTTGTTGATCCATGGTCGTTTAAGCTGACAGTCACCTTTTTGGCAAACAACCGATTCGTCATGGCTATGATTTGAAAAATTACACATGCCGAAACTTTATGAATATCTCGGAATTATAAGCAATAAGCTCGATGATGATGCCGTTGTAGATGTGGTTGAGGCTGAGTACATCCCGCCTTATACGATCCACCTCTGGTTTAGTGATGGTGCTGAGCAACGAATTGATTTCGAGCCCTTTTTGCGCCGATCCCACCATCCGGAAATCCGAAAATATCTGAATACCAAGCGATTTGCACGGTTTTCCATCGTCCATGGACGCTTGGACTGGAATGACTATGACTTGTGCTTTCCAATGAAGGATTTATATGAAGGCACAATCATCAAGCCGCCCGTAGGAGAACATCCATCAAAAGATCCTGCCCGCCTGGCCGGATAA
>CAYNGG010000146.1:0-9251 GCA_964396575.1 uncultured Desulfobacteraceae bacterium
CGCCTCACGACGACGCCGCCACCGGGCAGCCGTGACGGACGGCCAGCTTTTCGAACATCTGCGTCAGGCCCGCCCCCAACGTGAACACGGAGCCGACATCGAGGTTCTCGTCGGCGGTCCGGTCGAAAAAGATGTTCAAGGACGAGTCGAGCCCATCTTCCGCGGACCAGTAGCAGACCATGAGCGGGACCTTGGGCAGCGGGTGGAGGACCACCGCGATGTCGGACGCGAACTGCTCATCCACCTCCTTGCCGCTGAAAATGTGAACCATGTCGTCGAAAAGATCGGTGTAAACGTCGGCCACCCGTTTCATGGCCTCTTCGCAGCGCTTCTGGAAAAGGGGATACCGCTCCCGGCCGCCATCCAGCTCCCGAAATGAAATCCATTCGCCGACGGGATCGACCCCCTTGCCATACAGCACGTAGCTCAGGAAGGGGACGGCCACCCAGGGGTTGACGTGGATGTCGGCCGACAGCGTCCCGGCCGTGTCCACGGAAAAGTCCTTCCCCATCACCTTGACCGTCAGCCGGCCATTGGCAAAGCGACCGCCGACCCGCTCGGCCGCTTCGGCCAGGTCGATGGCGGCGATCTCACCCTTGAGCCGGTTCATGTATTCGATCCGGTTGGCCTCCGACTCATTGGCCGGCCCCGAGTCGTCGGAAAACCGGTCGATGGTCTCCCGGTCCAGCTTCGGGCATTGGTCGATGGACTTGCTCCCCCGAAACACGGCACCGGCGAACGCCAGGCAGGTTTTCTCCCCGCACTCCCGACAGTTCGATTTATCCAGCAGCTCAAAAATTTCCATGGCGTTTTTGGGTTTCGGCATTGATCTTCTCCCCTCCGTTGACATTCACAATCAAAACCAGCTCCTGTCCCATTTCAGATAAGGACGGAGGCCCCCGGTGTCAATTGGAGTCCGCGGAACCCGGCCCCCGGTGTGGATGCGTGGATGGCGGACTTGATTTTCTCCGCCTATCGGGATATATGTCTTTTGTAAACCGGCGTCGGCGCTCGGGCGGAATCGCCAAAGACGGCGCCAGGAATTCATAATCCACCGAGAAGAGGAGGCCAAAGTAATGGAAAAAATCTTGATTATCGGCTGTAAACGGGCCATGGACGATGTCTGCATCGGATGCTCCCGCTGCATGGTGGGGTTCAACCGCCGGGAGGGAGAATTCGCGGCGTACAAGGGCGAGGATGCCGAGGTCCTGGGGCTGATCAACTGCGGCGACTGTCCGGGGGCGACCATCGTCACCCGGCTGGCCCAACTGGCGCTCTGGAACGCGAAGATGGCCGAGCTCCCCACCAAGATCCATATCGGTCCGTGCATCACTCAGCACTGTCCCCACAAAGAGACGATCATCGGGAAAATCAAGGCCAAGGCGGGAATCCCCGTGATCGAAGGCGCCCATCCCTACATGCCGAGCGACATTTTCGCTTGATCTCCCCACGATTTCTTTAAATTCCTGGGTGGGTCGGCAACGACCCGCCCAGGCTCAGCCCAATCGACTTGAACAACCTAATTGTCCATCCAGAAATCGGAAAGTTTGGTCGAGATGGAGGCGAGCGAAAAATTTTACCGCGGGCGTATGTCTGATATTTCGAGGATAAAATTTTGAGCACAACGCTGATATCGGGCAAAATGGCCATTTATGGATGGGCACAACCTAAGCAAAACCCGCCGCGGCATTCAGCCCGGCCCGTTTGTCAAGGCGCTTTCCGTCGGTTGAGCCGCCCCCGGGGACCTCCGCTTTCCGGCATTCAGTGGCTCACTTGACACTTCATCCCCCGTTCCCATCCCCCTGAAATCCAACGACAAAGCGATCGGATTGAATCCTTTTGACTTTTCGCTTCTCTTCCTGATAACCTGTTTTACTTTGGGTGAGGTGGCAATCGTACCGGCCCTCTGGGCTCCGGCAGCGGGGTTTTCGCATCTCAACGACGGAATACGAAACAATGGCGGACGAGCCGACATACGAGGAGCTCCGGCGGCGGGTAGTCGAGCTGGAGCGAGAGGTGGGCGCTTTGCGGTCCGAAAACGAGGCTCTCCTGGACCGGGAGCTGCTTCGGCGGACCCTGATCGACGCCACGCCGGACTTCGTCTGCTTCAAGGACGGATCGGGGCGGTGGATCGAGGCCAACGAGGCGGATCTCGCGCTCTTCCACCTCGATGGTGTTGACTATCGCGGCCGGACCGACCGGGAGCTGGCCGAGTTGACCCTCCCGATTTTCCGGGAGGCCCTCAACGCCTGCGCGGACAGCGACGAGGCCGCCTGGGCCGAAGGCTCTTGCTTCCATAGCGAGGAGCGGATTCCCACGGCGGACGGCGAGGAACGGATCTTCGACGTCATCAAGGTCCCGATCTTTACTCCCATGGGCGAGCGATGGGGGCTGGTGGTCCTCGGCCGGGACATTACCGACCGGAAGGCCGCCGAGGCCGCCATGCAGGCGCGGCAGGACCAACTGGCCGACGATGTGGCCGCCCGGACGGCCGAGCTGGCCGCAACCAACCGGAAGCTCCGGGCCGAGATTGACGAGCGGATCGAGACGGCCCGGTGGCTGAAGGACTCCGAGGAGCGATACCGCGGCCTGTTCAACAGCCTGAGCGACGCGGTCTTTCTCTGCGACCAAACCGGACATATCCTCGAGGTCAACGCCGCCGCCCGGGAGCGGCTCGGCTATGGTCGGGATGAGCTGGTCGGCATGGCGTCGGAGCGACTGTTTTCAGCCAAGTGGGCCGGGACCGTTTCCGACCGTGTCCGCCAGGTCATGGAAACGGGCAAGGCCACCTTCGAATCGGCCCACCAGTCCCGGAGCGGCCGGGTCATCCCCGTGGAGATTTCCGCCGTCCGGGTGGATCTAAACGATCGGACCGCCATTCTGACGGTGGCCCGGGACATCACCGAGCGAAAGCAGGCCGAGCTGGCGGTCCGGGAAAGCCGGGACCGGCTGGAGATGGCGGTCCAGGCCATGGGCCTCGGCTTCTGGGAGTGGGACCTGATCGCCAACTCGGTTTACTGGGACGAAGGGAGCTACCGGCTCTTCGGCCTGGCGCCCAACAGCTTCGACGGGACCTACCAGTCGTTCCGCCGGATGATCCACCCCGACGACCTTCTCCTGATCGAGGAGAAAATCACCACCGCCCTGGACCACGGCCACGAATACGACATCGAGATCCGGATCATCCGGGAGAATGGTGAAATCCGCCACATCATCGACCGGGCCCGGATTCACCGGGACACCGAGGGCCGGCCGCTCCGGATGGTCGGCATCAACCTGGACATCACCGGGCTCCGCCGGACCGAAGCGGCGCTCCGGGACAGCGAGCGGCGGTATTACACCCTCTTCGAGATGTCTCCCATCTCCCTGTGGGAGGAGGACCTGAGCCGGGTCCGGCTGCGGGTCGATCAACTGAAGGCCGAGGGAGTCACCGACTTCAGACGATACTTTGACGACCATCCCGAGGAGCTGGCGGCCAGCGCCCGGGAAGTCCGGGTGGTCGATGTCAACCGCCAGACCCTCAAAATGTTCGAAGCCCCCGACAAAAAGACCCTCCTGGGCGATCTGAGCCCGGTGATGACCCCGGAGACCCATCAGGCGGTGAAGGAGGAAATCGCCAGTCTGGCCGAGGGCAAACGGCGCATGACCCTCGACACGGTCAATCGGACCCTGACCGGCCGGGAGGTGCATATCAACCTCTCGGCGGCTCTGGCACCGGGCAGCGAAAAGACCTGGGACCGGCTGATCGTCTCCATCATCGACATCACCGCCAGACGGCGGGCTGAGGCCGCTCTGAATGAGCGGGAACGGATTCTCCGGACGATCCTCAACTCCAACCCCGAGGCTCAGTTCCTCACCGACACCAACGGGACGATCATCGAGGCCAATTTTGCCCTGGCCCGGCGCTTGAACCGCCCCCAGGATTCCCTGGTCGGGGCGAACATCTACGACCTGCTCCCCCCGGCCCTCGCTGAAAGCCGGCGTGGGAAGCTGGAGACGGTTGCCCGGACCCGGCGTCCCATCCGGTTTGAGGACGAGCGGGACGGCCGTTACATCGACAATTACATCCACCCCATCACCGACGGCCATGACCGGGTCACCGGCCTGGCCGTCCTGGCCGTGGACATCACGGATCGGAAACAGATCGAGGCCGAGCTGATCCGGGCCAAGGAGGCGGCCGAGGATGCCAGCCGGGCCAAGTCCCGCTTCCTGGCGGCCATGAGTCACGAGATCCGGACTCCCATGAACGCCATTATCGGGATGAGCAACCTGGCGCTCCAGGGGGACCTTTCCCCGGAGCAGCGGGAGAACATCACCGCGGCCCGGAACGCGGCCAATCACCTCCTGGCGCTCATCAACGACGTCCTGGACCTGACCCGGATCGAGTCGGGCCGAATCTCCCTGGAATCGGTCGATTTCGACGTTCACGAGCTGGTCCGGCAGATCGTCTCCACCTTCGAGGCCCAGATCGTCGATCGGCCGGTGGACCTCTCATTGACGGTCGCCCCGGAGGCCGACCGATATGTCCGGGGGGACCCCAACCGGCTTCGACAGATCCTGATCAACCTCATCGGTAACGCCATCAAGTTCACCGAGGAAGGGGAGATCCGGACGAGCCTCCGGCCCGGGACCCCGGCGCCCGCCGGGGACGGGTCCGAGACGTCCATCGAGCTTTGCTTTTCAGTGTCCGACACCGGGATCGGAATCTCTTCGGATCGCCTGGAGAGCATCTTCGATCGGTTCGAGCAGGAAGACCGGTCCACCTCGCGGAAGTACGGCGGGACCGGCCTGGGCCTCACCATCTCCCGGGAGCTGGCCGAGATGATGGGCGGCCGGATGACGGTGGAGAGCACGCCGGGTCGGGGGTCCACCTTCTCCTTTACCGCCCGTTTCGCTCCGGGCAACGCCGACCGGCTCACCCGCAAAAGGCGGCGGACCGAGGCTCCGGGCCTCCGGTCGGAGCGATCCCTGCGGATCCTGCTGGCCGAGGACAACGAGATGAACGCCCTGCTGGCCCGGAAGCTCCTGTCCCGCCTGGGCCATGAAACCACGGTGGTGGAAAACGGGGCCGAGGCCCTGGATGCCCTCCGGTCGGACTGCTTCGACCTCGTCCTCATGGATGTCGAAATGCCGGAGATGAACGGGTTCGACGCCACCATCCGAATCCGCCGCGGAGAGGCCGGCGAGGAAAACCGCTTCATCCCGGTGATCGCCATGACCGCTCACGCCCTGGCCGAGTTCCGGGACCGGGCCGAATCGGTGGGCATGAACGATTTCGTCACCAAACCCTTCGACTTCACCGAGCTCAACACCACCATCGACCGACTCAGCCGGGAGAATAACGGATACTGCCTTCTGCCCGACACAGCGGGGGTCTTGAACCGGACCGCCGCTTTGAAGCGGGTCGCCGGCGACGAGACCCTCCTGGACCGGCTCTGCGACGCCTTCCGCACCGAGGCCCCGCTGCACCTCGAGGAGCTGCGGAACGCCCGGGATGATGTACGGTTCGAGCCGTTCATCCCGTCGGCCCGGAAGCTCTCGAGCATGGCCGGCGCCGTCGGCGCCGAACGGCTGTACCGGGCCGCCGAAGCCCTCATCGACGCCGCCGTCAGCACCCCCCCGGAACAGCTCCGGCCCCTGGCCGACACCCTGATCGCCGAGACTGAGCGGGCTCTGGCCGCCCTGTCCTGACCCGCCCGATTCCCCATCATAAGAAATCGCTTGAAAAAAAGGTGACAGATCGCCTCGCTTGTGATAGATGTTATCTATTCGTGGCGGTTCGTCTATCGAAAAGCTCGATGGACGGCCGCTGAAACCTGAAACGGCAGGAGGTTCAACGTATGGGGGAGGAAATCAAAGCGGGATGTGCCCGGCCGACGGGCGGACCGGTGGGTGAGCCGGCCCCTGAAGAGGCCCCGCCGGAAACGAAACCATCAGCCGAGCCGAAAGGAGGACAATCCATGATTCAAGTGGGGAAAAAAGCGCCCGACTTCACCGCCCCGGCGTACCACAAGGGGAATTTCGTTCAAGTCAAGCTCTCCGAAAGCCTGGGCAAATGGGTCTTGCTCTGTTTTTATCCGGGTGACTTCACCTTTGTCTGAGCGACCGAGATTTCGGCAGTTGCCGAAAAATACCCGGAGTTTCAGAAGCTCGGCGTGGAGGTGTTCTCCATGAGCATCGACTCGATGTTCGTCCACAAGATGTGGAACGACCACGAGCTGTCCAAGATGGTGGAGGGCGGCGTGCCCTTCCACATGCTTTCGGACGCCGGCGGCCGGGTCGGCACCGCTTACGGGGTCTATGACGCCGACGGCGGCGTGGACACCCGGGGCCGGTTCATCATCGACCCGGATGGCGTGATCCAGGGCTTCGAGGTCCTCACCCCGCCCGTGGGCCGGAACGTCGCCGAGAGTCTCCGCCAGGTCCAGGCCTTCCAGCACATCCGGGCGACCGGGGGTGCCGAGGCCACCCCGTCAGGCTGGCGGCCGGGAAAAACGACCCTCAAACCCGGGCCCGACCTGGTGGGCCGGGTCTGGGAAGTCTGGAAAACCGAGATGGCCTTCGACTGATCCACATCCGCGCCGGGGGACCGCCGGTCCCCCGGCTCAATTCCCGCCCTTCGCCCTTTGCCGGTGCTTCGCCGCCGCCTCGGATTTCTCCCTTTTCGATGTTTATCCGCCAAAATCGCCGAATCCGCCCCTTGATCTATTCGAGGAAGCGTGATTTAAAAAGAGCTGCCCGAACACGGTGCCGGCCCGCTCGGGGTTGAGCGCCGACAAGAGGACATCGACTCGACCACCGGCTTTCCGGGCTGCCGGGACCGGAAGCCACGACACTTTGAGGAGGCAGGGACAACGAGGTGATTCAACCGTCTGGAATCGAACGCTCGCCATGACGCTTTTCGTGGCTCTTCGCGATCTGATCATTTTTATCGTGGGCGTCTGGTACTTCGAGTTTCACCGGGATTACCGCTTCCCGGAGGCGGAAAATCTCCTGCTCTACTTCGTCGCCATCCCCATCATCTGGTCCACGCTGATCCAGATCTGGACGGCCACCAGCTACCGCGAGCAGAAAACGGCGGCCATGACGGTCTTTACTCATCTGATGGCGACTTTGCTGCTGATCTCGACCGTGTTTCTCATCAGCGCCACCCTCAACACGGTTGTCGAAACCCTCGACCCGTTCGGCATTGTACTCTTTCATTTCGTCGGCTGGACCGTGATCATCTCGCTGATCTACTACGACATCGTGGATATCATGCGGGATCCGCCCGCGTCGGCTGATGGGCGTTCCACGGCCCGGACCAACCGATGACGTTTTTTTACCCTAATGTTTAAGGAGGATTTTATGACTCGCTTCAACCGGAAGTACCCGTGGATGACCGCCATCATCGTAACCTGCCTGATCTTCGGCGGCACGGCGATCGCGGCCGAGGAAATCAAGCTCGCCAGCGTAAGCTGGACCGGCGTGACCGTCAAAACCGAGCTGGGGGTCAATATCCTCCAGAGCCTCGGCTACGATGCGTCCTTTATAATGGTCTCCGTTCCCATCGTTTACAAGGCCCTGTCCATGGGCGAGGCTGACATCTTTCTGGGCAACTGGATGCCATCCATGGCCAACATCGCCTCGCAATTCTTCGAGGACGGCACCGTGATCAAGTACGTAGCCAGCATGCCCGGCGCCAAATACACCCTGGCCGTGCCGAGATATGTTTACGAAGGCGGTCTCAAGGACTTTAAGGATATCGCCAAGTACTCCGATAAGCTGGACGGCAGGATCTACGGAATCGAAGAGGGCAACGACGGCAACGAGGTCATCCAGAAGATGATCGATGAAAACATGTTCGGCCTCGGCAGCTTCGAGCTGATCCCCTCCAGCGAAGTCGCCATGCTCTCCCAGGTCCAATCATTCATGAAAGAGGGCAAGTGGATCGTATTTCTCGGCTGGTCCCCCCATTACATGAACGAGATCATCGACATGAAATACCTCACCGGGAGCACCTCCGAGACCTTCGGGGAAAACAACGGGACGGCAACCGTCTATACCAACATCCGGAAGGGCTTCGACAAGGACCATCCGAACCTCGCCCGGTTTCTCCTCAACTACAAGTTCCCCATCTACATGATGAACCAGATCATGGCGATGCTCTATGAAAACGAAAACCTGACCACCGAGCAGGCCGGCCTGACCTGGATCAAAAAGCATCCGGACATCTACAAAGGCTGGCTTGAGGGAATCCAGACCGTGGACGGCAAGCCCGGCCTGGACGCCTTTGAGAAATACCTGGCGACCGTCGAGTAACCGACTGGACGCCCCCCGTCGGCGCTCATGCCGGCGGGGATGATCCAACGCCGGGGGAGCAATCCCCGCCTCGATTCCCCCGGCACTCCCCCTGAGGGCTCGGAATCTCGAACACGGCCCGGCAAAGCGGCTCGACGCGCGATCTCACAACCGATAGATCCACTCCCGATCGGAACCCCGCAACACCGCTTTCCGTCGATTCACGCAGGCAATACAGGTGCAGCCCGGCGTGAGCGGATGGGGCCCCTTTTGTCGGGACAGGTCGATGGCCGCGTCGATCATCTCCAGAATCATCCGGAGCTCCGCCGTCTTTTCTTGTCGTCTATCGTCGCCCCCGCTCACAAAAAGTGCCCCCCATTTTCTTCCGGCCATTGACGGACCTGTGCCAGGATCGACTCCATCAGCGCCCCTTGCCGGAATCGATCCGCCATGGTCAGGAGCCTGCTCGTATCGATCTCCTTAAATGAGGCCGGGAGCTGTTCAGCTTTCCAGGTTTTGAGAAGCGATACCATATCGGACTCGTCGCCGGCCCGCCGACTCGGATTGTTGGCCACCGCCATGAGCTTTAGCACAAGGTAGTCCGTCGGTTGAACGACGTCGATCTCTCCAAGCGTCTCATCCGTAATCCGGGCGCGTTCATCCAGAATCCGGATGCCGTCCGGCGTCCGGACAAACAGGAAATCGATTTTACCCAAGACGTTCATCTCGGAAGTGAATTGGGCAAAGGCATCGGTGAGCTGTAAGGTTTGATATCCTAACCCGGCCATCACCTCGCTGATGAGATTACCATGGCGTCCATCGGATAGAAGATCGATATCCGATGTATATCGAGGAAGCCCATACGCGGACCGAGCCAAGGCGCCAATGAGGGCCCAGGGGATCTGCTTTCGGCGTAAGTGGTCGGTGACGATTTCCAGGATCGTTACCAGTTTCGGGGTTTTCATGAAAAC
>CAYNGG010000147.1:0-9246 GCA_964396575.1 uncultured Desulfobacteraceae bacterium
CGACGAGGCTTTGGCCGAGCTGGAATCGGCGGAGTCGTAACCGGTTATCCGCTTACGGAGGACTATGGCATGGATCGACGGACGCTTTCCGCGGTTTTCACCGGGGTTGGACTATTTCTGGCCCTTTTGGCGGTCACGCCGGCCGAAGTGGTCGGCGAGCCGCTCCGGGTCGCCATGGGGGGCCACCTGCCCCCCTACGTTATCCCCGAGCGCGACACCGGGATCACCATCGAGATCCTGAACCGGACCCTGAAACCGGCCGGATACGAGGTGATCCCCCGTTACTACCCTTACGCCCGCCGGATAGTGGAATACGAGCAGGGCAACGCCGACGCGGTCATCGACATCGTCGAGACCGATCTTCCCGGCCATCTCTCGGTCCCGGCCATTACCTATGAAAATGTAGCGGTGGCGTTGCGTAAAAACCGGTTTGACATCGATTCGATCGAGGATCTGTCCCGGTTCAGCGTCATCTCCTGGCAGGGCGCGGCCAAGGTCCTGGGTCCGGAATACGCGACCATGGCCGAAGCCAACCCCCGGTACCGGGAGGTGCCCGACCAGCGGAAGCAGGTCATGCTCCTCTTTTCCGATCGGATCGATGTCGCCCAGCTCGACCGATCCATCTTCCAATACTACCGAAACCGCCTCCGGAAAACCAGCCAGGTCGATCCAACCCCGCCGGTGGAGATTTACCCGCTGTTCGGTGAAATCACCTACCGGATTCTCTTTCGCGATGAAGCGGCCCGAGACGCCTTTGACCGGAATTTCAAAGCGATGCGGGAAAGCGGCGCCGTGGCGGAGATCCGTAAACGGTTCATCGAGGAGGACAATTGAACGATAGGGGACGCTCGCCCTCCGATCCCGCCAGGCGGGACCGGATTATCGACATCGATCTGACCGCCGGCTGTTTGGACACCCAGCCCGTTTCACCTGAAACCATTGCCCGGCTGATCGGCGGCCGGGGGCTCAATGTCGCTCACCTGATGGAAACCGTGTCGGCCGACACCGATCCTTTGGGCCCGGACAACCCTCTGACCATTACTTGCGGTCTCCTCACCGGGACGGCGGCGCCCGCTTCATCCCGGATTCACATCAACGCCCGGTCTCCCCTGACCGGCCTGTTGGGGAGCGCCAATGTCGGCGGCGGGATGGGCGATGCGCTCCGGCGATGGGGAGTTTTCAGCCTCCGCATCCGGGGAGTCTCGGCCGAGCCGGTCTGCCTGGTCATCGGTGAAGACGGGATCACCATCAGGCCGGCCGATATGCTCTGGGGACTGGACACCTGGGAGACCATCGACCGGGTTCGGGAGCGTCTCGGCGACCCGTCCGCCTCGGTGATGGCCATCGGTCCGGCCGGCGAATCCCTGGCGCGGATCGCCTGCATCACCGTCGGCCGGGACCACGCCGCCGGCCGCACCGGGATGGGCGCGGTCATGGGCGCCAAGCGGCTCAAGGCCATTGTCGCTCAAACCGGCGACGGAAGTCGTCGGCCGTCCCCACCCGCGGACACGGCCGCCGTCCGCCGATATGCCCGGCGAATCCGGGAAGCGGGGGAATTTCGGTTTCTATCGACCCACGGCGGGGCCGGGTATGTCAAGTGGTGTGACGAGATGGGGATGATGGCCACCCGGAACTACCGGGCCAACCGGTTTGAGGGCATCGACCGGTTGGACGGAACCCGGCTGTCGCCCCATGTGACCCGATCCCGGGGCTGTCCCCGCTGCCCGGTCCGCTGCAAAGCGGACCTGACCTTGAAAGGGGGCCGCCACCGGGGAGCCAAGGTATCCCGGCCGGAGTTCGAGCCGATGATCAACCTGGGGTCGAAATGCGGGCTCGATGACCCGACGGCGGTGGCGTTTCTCGATACCCTCTGCACCCGCCAGGGGGTGGACAGCATTTCGGCCGGCGGAGCCATCGCCTTTGCCATGGACCTCTGGGAGCGCGGATTGCTGAAGGCGGCCGACACCGGCGGTCTGGACCTCCGTTGGGGCAACGCCGACGCCATGGAGACCTTGATCCGCCAGATGGGGCGAGGGACCGGCCTCGGCGGCATCCTGGCCGGGGGCGTCCGCCGGGCCGCCGCGATTATCGGACGGGGCAGCGAGCGGTACGCGGCGCACGTCAAGGGCCTCGAGCTGACCGGCTACCACCCCCGGGATATCATGGGCACCGCCCTGGGCTACGCGGTCTCCTCACGGGGCGGCGACTACAACAACGTCTATGCTTCCATGGAATACCGCTGGCCGGCTGAGCGGGCCGCCGCCGAGCTGGGGACCCCGCTGGCCATCGATCTCCACGCCCACCACGGCAAGGCTCCCCTGGTTAAGCGGGCCACCATCGTCAACATCGCCCTCGACTGCCTGGGGATCTGCAAGGTCCCGTCCCTGTCGCTCATCGGGACCTTCGATCTGGTCTCCGAGGCGGAGCTGGCCACCGCCCTCACCGGCCAGCCCATCACCCCGGAAGGGCTTTTCGAAGTCGGGGAGCGGGTCTGCCACCTCGAGCGGCGATTCAACATCGAGTGCGGGCTCCGGCCCGAGGACGACCGGCTCCCGCCCATGTTCCTCGACGCCGACTACAGCGGCGGCCGGGGCCCGAACCAGTCCATCGCCCGCCTCGACGAGATGGTCGCGGCCTACTACGCCGCCATGGGATGGGACCCCGACGGCCGGCCCCAAGACGCCCCGGTCGATCCCCGCCTCGACGGAGCGAGCGATCCGAAATTATCGGAAAGCCCGCCAAATGCGGGACCGGACTCTCCCCCTGGATCAATCCGCAAAACCTGATGGAAACGCCCACGGCGCAACCCTCAGCGATCGACATCCACGCGAAAGGACCCATCGACACCATGACTGACACCGTCTATCGCCCCAGCCTCACCTTTTTGTCACCGGCGGACCGGGACCGGATTCACCGGGCCGCCCTGGAGATCCTCGACCGGATCGGTATGCGGATTCATCACCCCGAAGCGCTCCGCCTCCTGGCCGACGCCGGCTGTCCGGTGACCGACGAGACCCTTGTCCGGATTCCCGCCGACCGGGTGGAAGCCGCCATCCGGAGCGCCCCCTCGTCGATCCCGATCTTCGACCGGGCCGGAGCCCCGGCCATGGACCTCGGCGGTTACCGGAGCTATTTCGGGACCGGCTCGGATCTCATGTACACCCTGGACCCGACCAGCGGTGAGCGGCGCGTCTCCGGCCTCGATGACGTGGCCCGGGCCGCCCGGGTCTGCGACGCCCTCCCGAATATCGACTTTATCATGTCCTCGGCTCATCCGTCGGACGTGCCGCCCCACCGGGCCTACCTGGAAAGCATCCGGACCATGGCCGAAAGCTCGGTCAAACCCATTGTCTGCACCGCCGAATGCCGGGACGACCTCGCCGAGATGGGCGAGCTGGCCCGGACCATCCGGGGCGGGGACCCGGCCCTCCGGGAACGGCCCTACCTCATCCATTATGCCGAGCCCATCAGCCCCCTGAAGCACCCCTTCAACAGCCTGGACAAGCTCCTCTACTGCGCCGAGGCCGGAATTCCGGCCATCTACTCCCCGGCCCCCATCGCCGGCTCCACCGCGCCCATGACGGTGGCCGGACACGTGGCTCAGGGGCTGGCCGAGTCGCTCTGCGGCCTGGTGATCCACCAGTTGAAGGCCCAAGGGGCCCCGTTTCTGATGGGGATGGGAGCGGCGGTCCTCGACATGGCCACCGGCCAGTGCTCCTACAACGCCCCGGAATACTACCTGGCCTACATGGGGATCACCGAGATGAGCCACCATTTCGATCTCCCATCCTGGGGCTACGCCGGGACTTCGGACTCCCAGATTCCCGACGGGCAGGCGACCCTCGAAGCCGGGATGCTGACCTTCATCGCCGGGCTCGCCGGCGCCAACCTCAACCACGACGTCGGCTACCTCGACTTCGGCCTCACCGGGAGCCTCGAGATGGTGGTCATCTGCGACGAGATCATCGACCAGGTGAGAAGGCTGCTCCGGGGGATCCCGGTGGACGATGAGACCCTCGGGGTCTCGGCGGTTGCCGAAGTCGGCCCCGGCGGCCACTACCTGACCCACGCCCACACCCTCAAGCACCTCCGCTCAACCCAGTGGCGGCCAAAGCTCCTCAGCCGGGCCGGATACGAGAAATGGTCGGCTTCCGGGTCCTTGAGTCTCCTGGACCGGGCCCGAGCCCGACTCGCCGAGATTCTGAAATCTCACCAGCCGCTTCCCATCGATGAGGGGACGCTTCGGGTGATCCGGGAGCGGGTCGCCGGCTTCAAGGCGGAAGAATGATCCGATCCAGTGAGCGAGACCTGACCCGCGATGACCCCAGGTCGTTATCCTGAGTCGGGGGTTTAGCCCCCGGAGCCTTGGCGACATGGACTCTGAGGCCCGGAGCTGGTTATGCGGCGGCGCAAATGGCTCTTGATTTAGAGTGCTACTTCAAATAGGGTGTCGCCTTTAATATGGACTAACGGACGGCCCGCTGGATTTTGCGGCGGGACGCCGCACCCACGTCCATTGTGCCGTCCATGATTACCATTCAGACCCCACGGAACGTTAAGGAGACACCATGCCAAAGCGCGACGACATTCATAAGATCCTGATCATCGGCTCCGGCCCCATCATCATCGGCCAGGCCTGCGAGTTCGACTACTCCGGAACCCAGGCCTGCAAGGCCCTGCGATCCCTGGGCTACGAGATCGTCCTGGTCAACTCCAACCCGGCCACCATCATGACCGATCCGGGAATGGCGGACGCCACCTACATCGAGCCGCTCAACGTCAAGACCCTGACCGAGATCATCGCCGCCGAGCGGCCGGATGCCCTCCTGCCCAACCTCGGGGGCCAGACGGGCCTCAACCTTTCCTCGGCGCTCCACCAGGCCGGGGTTCTGGCGGAGTACGGCGTTCGGATCATCGGGGTCAATGTCGATGGCATCGAGCGGGGCGAGGACCGGCTGGCTTTCAAGGAGACCATGGACCGGCTCGGGATCGAGACCCCCCGGAGCCGGATCGTGACAACCGTTGAGGACGCCGAGGCGGCGGCCGTCGAGCTGGGCTACCCGGTGGTCATCCGCCCGGCCTACACCATGGGCGGCACCGGCGGCGGGCTGGTTTACAACGTCGAAGAGCTCCGGACCATTGCCGCTCGAGGATTGTCGGCATCCCTGGTCAACCAGGTCCTGGTGGAGGAGTCGGTTCTGGGCTGGGAGGAGCTGGAGCTGGAGGTGGTCCGGGACGCCAAAAACCAGAAGATCACGGTCTGCTTTATCGAAAACGTTGATGCCATGGGCATCCACACCGGCGACAGCTTCTGCACCGCCCCGATGCTCACCATCGCCCCCGAGCTTCAGGATCGGCTCCGGCAATACTCCTATGCCATCGTGGAGGCCATCGAGGTCATCGGCGGGACCAACATCCAGTTCGCTCACCATCCGGAGACCGGGCGGGTGGTGGTTATCGAGATCAACCCCCGGACCTCGCGCTCATCAGCCCTGGCATCCAAGGCGACCGGCTTTCCCATCGCCCGGGTATCCTCGCTGCTGGCCGGGGGGCTCACCATGGATGAAATCCCCTACTGGCGGGACGGGACCCTCGAAAAATACACTCCATCCGGGGATTATGTGGTGGTGAAGTTCGCCCGCTGGGCCTTTGAGAAGTTTCCGGGGGTCGATGACCGGCTCGGGACCCAGATGCGGGCCGTGGGCGAGGTGATGAGCATCGGCAAGAATTACAAGGAAGCCTTCCAGAAGGCCATCCGGAGCCTGGAGATCAACCGCTGCGGCCTCGGATTTGCCAGGGATTTCCATGACCAGCCGCTGGACGCGCTCATGACGGCCCTTCGGACGCCCACCTCCGAGCGGCACTTTCAGATGTACGAGGCCCTCCGGAAAGGCGCCGGCGTGGATGAGCTTTCCGCCATAACCCATATCAAGTCCTGGTTTATTGACCAGATGAAGGAGCTGGTGGCCCTCGAGGAGCAGCTCCTCGCCCACCGGGGCCGGGTGCCGCCGGATGACCTGTTGGTCCAGGCCAAGCGGGACGGCTTTGCCGACCGGTATCTCGCCCAGATCCTGGCGGTCCCCGAAGCGGACATCCGACGGGCCCGGACGGCCCTGGGCGTCGTCGCGGCCTGGGAGCCGGTGCCGGTGAGCGGCGTTGAAAACGCCGCTTATTATTACTCGACCTACAACGGAGAGAACCGGGTGCCGGTGAGCGACCGGCGGAAAATCATGGTCCTGGGCGGGGGGCCCAACCGGATCGGCCAGGGGATCGAGTTCGACTACTGCTGTGTTCACGCGGCCCTGGCCATCCGGGAGGCCGGCTTCGAATCGATCATGGTCAACTGCAATCCCGAGACCGTCTCCACCGACTACGACACCTCGGACAAGCTCTACTTCGAGCCGCTGACCCTGGAGGATGTCCTGAGCATCTACGAAAGCGAGCAGCCCGAGGGGGTCATCGTTCAGTTCGGAGGGCAGACGCCCCTGAACCTCGCCACCGAGCTGGCCGAGGCCGGTGTCCGGATTCTGGGCACCTCCCCGGACACCATCGACCTGGCCGAGGACCGGGACCGGTTCCGGACCATCATGGCCCGGCTGGGGATTCCCATGCCCGAGTCGGGGATGGCCGCCAATCTCGAGGAAGCCAAGTCGGTGGCCGCCGGGATCGGGTATCCGGTGATGGTCCGACCGTCCTATGTCCTCGGCGGCCGGGGGATGGAGGTGGTCCAGGATGAGGAGATGCTCAAGCAATACATCGCCGAGGCCGCCGTGATCTCCCCGGACCGGCCGGTGCTTATCGACCGGTTTCTGGACAACGCCATCGAGGCCGAGGCCGACGCCATCGCCGACGGCACCGACGCCTTTGTCCCGGCCGTGATGGAGCACATCGAGCTGGCCGGCATCCACTCCGGGGACTCCGCCTGCGTCATTCCGCCGGTGAGCATCGCTCCCCAGCACATGGAGACCATCAACGAGTACACCCGGAAGATCGCCGTCGAGCTCAGGGTTACCGGCCTGATGAATATCCAGTACGCGATTTACGACAACACCGTTTACGTTCTCGAGGCCAATCCCCGGGCCTCCCGGACGGTCCCCATTGTCTCGAAGGTCGTCAACGTCTCCATGGCCCGATTGGCCACCCAGGTGATGCTCGGCAAAAGACTGTCGGACCTCGGCCTGACCCGCCGCCCCATTGCTCACTTCGGGATCAAGGAGGCGGTCTTTCCCTTTACCATGTTTCCCGAGGTTGACCCGGTGCTGGGGCCGGAGATGCGCTCCACCGGCGAGGTTCTGGGGCTTTCTCATTCCTACGGCCGGGCTTTTTTCAAGGCTCAGGAGGCCACCCAGGTTTCTCTGCCCCTTGAGGGAACCGTCCTGTTCACGGTGGCCGACCGGGACAAGTCGGCGGCCCTGGAGCCGGTCCGGCTGTTCCGGGAGCTGGGATTCCGGATCATGAGTACGCCGGGCACCCACCAGTTCCTGAAGGAGCGGGGCATCGAGACGATCCCCGTGGAAAAGCTCGGGTTTGGCCGACCGAACCTGATGGACGCCATCAAATCCAATGAGGTGGACCTTCTGGTCAACACCCCTTCCGGCCGGCGGAGCGCCGAGGACATGGCCGACATCCGCCGGGCCTGCATCAAGTACAAGATCCCCTACATTACCACCACCCCGGCGGCCATCGCCGCCGCCAAGGGGATCGCCGCCCGCCGGGAGGGAGCCCCCAAGGTCCGGTCCCTGCAAACCTACCACGCGGCCATCGTCGGGCAGGGGGCGGCGAGTCAAGCTGAGTGCTGATGGCTGAAAGTGGCCGCGGCGTCCCGCCGCTGATCAACCGCGAGTCAGGATATAGCCGTGCCAGACATCCGTGGCTCGAACGGCCGACGTCTGGGTGATGGCGTCGGCCACTTCGAAGCCCGCCGCCCCGAAAGCGGTCCGCAAAGCCTCGTCGGACCAGAGGTAGAAAATTCGGCCCCGGTCGTCGGTTACTCGCCCCTCTCCCCCCTTCATGCTGATCAGAATCGCCCCGGCCGGGTTCAGAGCCCGGGCGACCCGGGAAAGGGTCGGGACCATCTCCGGATGGGGGAGATGGACCAGAGCCCCGATCAGGCAGATTCCATCAACGGATAACGCGCTGAAATCAAAGGATTGAAAATCGGCATCGATGACCGGGCACCCGGCGTGCCGGCGAGCCAGAGCCGCCAGGCCGGGGGACCGTTCCAAACCGATCACGGAAAAGCCCCGATCCCCGAGCCACTTCAGGTCCCGGCCGGAGCCGCAGCCCACGTCGAGGACACGGACTCCCGGTGACAGCCGTCGAATAAGCGGCATCAGAAAGCGCTCGGGATCGACGGAAACGGTCTCCTCGTAATACGTCTGATAGTGGGTCTCGTAGTAGTCGGACATGGTCCGATCGCTCTCTCCAATTGAATGTTGATTTCAGGCGGCCGGCCATGGTATTTTAGATGACATGAACCGAGTGACGAACCCTCATGACCGCTTCTTCAAGTCCGTTTTCAGCCAGCCGGATATCATGGCGGCCTTTCTGAGGCAATGCCTCCCGGCGGAGATCTTCCGCCTGATCGATCCGGACAGCCTCACCTGCACCCAGGAGAGCTTTGTGGACGAGGCGCTGCGGGAGCACCTGTCGGACCTCGTGTTCCAGGCGGACGTTTCCGATGTCGGCCCCGGCTACATCTACTTGCTGTTTGAGCACAAAAGCCATCCAGAGACGGGGGTTGCCTTTCAGCTCTTGCGCTACATGGTTCGGGTGTGGGAAGCGGACAGCCAGAAAACCGATGTGGGAGGCATCCCGCCGATCATTCCGGTGGTGGTTTACCATGGGGCGGGGAAATGGAAGGTGGGCAGGCGCTTTTCGGACCTCTTCGATCTTCCCGCGTTCATGAAACCGGTCATCCCGGATTTCGAATACTTCCTCTGGGACGCATCGAGATTTGAGGATGAAGCGGTCATCGAGAACATTCGCCTCCGGGCGGCATTGCTGATCCTCAAGCACATCTTTGACCCGGATCTGGGGGAGCGTCTGCCCCGGATTCTGGCGCTGCTCAGGGGGCTTTCCGGCAAACGGAGTGGCACGGAGTATATTCAAACGATTTTGACTTATGTCCTCAGCGGCTCACCCAGAAAGCACGTCACCCCCGATGACGTCCGGGATGCCGTGAAGGGGGCGCTTGAAGACACCGGGAGTATGGATATGATCGAAACCATCGCCGATGAATGGATC
>CAYNGG010000148.1:0-3980 GCA_964396575.1 uncultured Desulfobacteraceae bacterium
TTTTTGGGAAACCTCGGAGGCCTACCTTGCCGATGGGCAGGGGCGCCTCTTCGCCGGCGGGGTCTTTATGGTACAAAAAGACCCCGTCAAGGGCCATCAGGCGCAGGACCTTGAAGTCGTGGGAAAGGGTTTCCGTGGAGGAGACGAGAATGTAGCCGCCCGGATTCAGGATATCGCCTAAGTGCCCGAAGATCGTCCGCTGGATGGTCGGCTCGAAGTAGATGGAGACGTTCCGGTAGAAGATCAGGTCCATGTTTTCCAGGGGCGGCGGATAAGGGCGGTGGAGCAGGTTGACCGTGTAAAAGGTCACGGCCCGCCGGAGGGCCTCCCGGATTCGAAACCGTCCGCCCGCGTCGGGAAGGAAATACCGGTCCCGCAATTCCGGCGGGAGCGCCCGGAAGGCTCGCCCGCCGTAATGGCTCCGCCTGGCTTTGGCGATGGCGTCGGCATCGATGTCCGCGCCAAAGACCGCGTACCGGTCCGCCGGGAGCCGACCGCCGGCGGCCTCGCTCAGGGCGATGACGATCGAGTAAGGCTCCTCTCCGCTGGAGCATCCGGCGCTCAGGATACGGATCGGCTCTCCGTTCGGCTTTCGGGCGGCGATTTCGGGGACGAGCCGCCGGGTCATCAGGCGGAGATGGTCCGGCTCCCGGTGGAAATAGGTCTCGTTGACGGTCAGGAGGGTAACGACTTCGTGGAAAGCGTCCGGGTCCCGGGCCAGAAGAGCCAGGTAGGCCTCGGCCGATCGGATGCCCCGCTGGGCCATCAGGCCGGGAAGCTCGCGCCCGAGGCGATCCACGAGGTCCGGCTTGAAAGTAAAGCCGGCCTCCTTCCGAAGAAACGCTATAAACGGGTTCAGTTCCATCTCGCCTTAGTTGTCCGGGTATCGGCGGCCCCGTTGTCCGATCAGGCGGATCAACCGGGCCGGGATTTCGGAAATGGGCAGGACGTGGTCCACGCAGCCGCTTTCGATGGCCATCCGGGGCATTCCGAAGATCACCGAAGTAGCCTCGTCCTGGGCAATGGTCGCCCCTCCGGCCGCCTTGATCCTCCGAATGCCGGCCGTGCCGTCGTCGCCCATCCCGGTGAGAACCACCCCGATGGCCGAATCGCCGTAAACATCGGCGGCCGAGGTGAGCAGCCGGTTGCCCGACGGGTAGTAGATGTCGCCGGGGCTCCGGGCCCCCAGACGAATCCGTCGTTGTGGGTTGATATCAATATGGACGCTTGACGGAGCGAGATAAACGCCGCCGGCCGCCAGCCGCTCCCCGGCATCCCCGGTCTTGACGCTAAGCCGGGTCATGCCGTTAAGCCAGTCGGCCATCCCGGCGGCAAAGCTGTCGGTGATGTGTTGGGCGATCACGATGGGGGCGGGAAAGGCGGCCGGCAGGGCACTCAACAGCGTGGCCAGGGTCCGGGGGCCTCCGGTGGAAGACGCGACCGCCACGATCATCTCGGCGTCGGGAGGCATGTCGTCGGGCATTGCCGCCTGGGCGCGGGGCTCTGACATGCGGCGATGGCCTTCGCCCCGGATGTGAGGAATCACCCGAACCTTGGACAGGAGCTTGATCTTGTTGATAAAAACTCTGGCTCGGTCCGGGTCGGGCTTGGGCATGACCTCGAGGGCCCCGCCGGAAATGGCGGCATAAGCGGTGTTGGCGTCGTCCTGGGAGGTGACCACCAGGATCGGGACGGCATGAGCGGCCATGATCCGCCGGATGGCCTCCACCCCGTTCATCCCGGGCATGTTGATGTCCATGGTCACCAGGTCGGGCTTCAGAGTGGCGACCTGCCGAACGGCCGCCGCCCCGTCCCCGGCCTGGCCCACCACCTCGATCCCCCCGTCCGAGGCGAGGATCGACGAGATGAAATCCCGGGTAAACGGGTCATCGTCAACCACCAGGACCCGGATCGGCGTCATGACTCCATGATCCGGAACTTTTCCATCAGCGACTGCAAGTCATCGGAGAGCTCGGCGAGCTTTTTGCTGACGGCCGAAATCTGGTTAATGGCGCGGGATGACCCCTCGGACCCCTCGGCGATGTCCCGAAGGGCGGAGACGATCTGCTCGGTGGCCGTCTTCTGCTGCTGGGTGGACAGGGAGATCTGCTTGGCGGCGTCTGTGGTCTCCTGAGCCCCGTTGAGGATCTCGTTGAGGAGGTCCACCGTCTGGGAAAAGGAATGGAGGGCGTCCTGGATGCCCTTGGTGCTCTTTTCCGAGGCGATGACCATGTGATTGGCGGCGTCCTGGATCTCGCCGATCTTGTTTTCGATGCCGCCGGTGGATTCGGTGACGTTGTCGGCCAGCCGTCGGATCTCCACCGCCACGACGCCGAACCGCTTGCCGCTCTCGCCGGCCCCGGATGCCTCGATGGCGGCATTGAAGGCGATGAGCCGGGTCTGGTCGGCGATGTTGTTGATCAGCTCCATGATCTTGGTGATCTCCTCCGCCTTTTTCCGGAGGGACATGATCTCCTGGATGTTGTTCTGGTTATCGGCGTTGATGGCCTCCATTTTTTCCATCATGGTGGAGACGCTTTCGGCCCCCTGCTGACTGCTGACGAGGGTGGTGTCGGCGATCTGGACCACCGCCCCGGCGTTTTCGGCGATCTGAGCGGAGGTGGCGGAAAACTCCTCCATGGTCGAGGAGATTTCGGAAACCGAGGCCGACTGCTGGGAGGTGGTGGCCGACTGCTCGGCCAGGGCTCCGGAAATCTCACCCACCGAGGCGTTGACCTGGACCGCTACATCCTTGGCCCGGGAGATCACATCCCGGATGTTGACCAGCATCACGTGGACGGCCTCGGTCAACTGGTCGATCTCGTCGCCGCCGGGCACGGGGGTGACCTCCACCGACAGATCACAGCGAGCCAGCTTCCGGGCGACCTCCGACAGGGGCTTGAGCCGGCCGACGATCCGACCGTTCATAAAAAGGGTCAAGGGGATCATCAGAACCACCGCGACGAGGCCGATGACCACGAGGATGCCCTGAATCCGGTAGAGGAGGGCATAAAAGTCGGCGTAGTAGGCGGTCGAGACCATGATCCAGTCAAATTCGGGGATATACCGGAAGACGGCCAGCTTGTGCCGGGGTTTCTTCTCGCCCGGGCTTTTCCATAAATAGTCGATGACCCCGTTTTTCCGCTCGCAGATCTCCCGGATAAAGGGAACCCCTTCGGCGTCGGTCTCATCGATCAGGTTTTCGCCGGCCATGGTGGGATGGATGATCTGGTTGCCCCGAAAGTCCATGAGAAAGGGATACCCGGTCTCGCCGATCCGGGTGGACAGGACCTCCTCGCTGAACTCGTCCACGTGGACCAGCTTGGTGAACTCGTCCCGGTAGGATGAAGCGGAGATGATCCAGTCCCAGGGCTCGAAATAGATCATATAGAGGGCCTTGGGCCGGGCCTGGTCCTCGCCGGGGTTCTTCCACTCGTACTCCAGATAGCCATTCTCCATCCGCATCTGCTCCTGAACGAAGTCATGGCGGGACAGGTCGGCCCCGACAAGCTGAGGCTTGGGGTGGACGAGGACGATGCCCTCGCTGCTCAGGCAATAATTGTATCCGGTGACCCCGATGGTCTGGCTCAAAAGCACTCGCGAGGCCGCGACCCGTGCGTCGGCGGCGGTCATCTCCCCGGCTTCGGCTCTTTCGTAAAAGTCCCGGGCGATCTCGAGGTTGGTCTCGGCCACGGCCCGGAGATGGTTCCGGATGGATGCGTCGGCCGTGGTGGTGACCAGGTTCCAGAGGGCGTCGGTGGTGTTCTGGAGCTCCTGGTGAATGTTGGCCTGGATCGCCCGTTTGGAAAAGTACCAGATCACGCCGGCCCCCCCGAGGATGACGAGCAGGAAGATCATGGAGTAGCCGACCAGCATCTTGTACCGGATGGGCAGGGATTGAAATGAGAATCGTCGGTTCATGGCGTCGGAGTCCTGTCAATTAACAGAAATTTGATTTCATTTTAAATTTTAGATTTTAG
>CAYNGG010000148.1:4080-9246 GCA_964396575.1 uncultured Desulfobacteraceae bacterium
GCGGTCATTTCCCTCATTCACCTCCCCACTGGGCGAAGAGCTTGCCGGCGTCCAGGATGGTCACATACCGATTCCCATAGAGAGTCTCCCCGCCCACCGCGTATCCCCGGATGGTCCGGTCGAGGGTGGAGAGAGGCCGCTTGATGTCCGCCACCGGGACCGAAATGACATCTTCGACACTGTCCACGAGGATGCCTGATCGGATCCCATTCCCCACGGCGATGATGATCCGGCTTTTCCGGGTGGGCTCCCGGGGATCGAGGCCGAGAACCCGGTGGAGGTCGAGCACCGACTCGATGTCACCCCGGACGTTGATAATCCCGATGATCGTCTCCGGGCACCCCGGCACGAAGGTGATGGGCTCATAGGGGAGAATCTCGGTCACCTCGCTGCCGTACAGGGCGTAGTAATCGTCATGGAGACCGAAGATAATCAGATCGGTCTTCTCGGTTTCCGTCGCGGCCGCCGCCTCACCCTCGGCCCGCCGGCGTTTGACCTCGGCCAGGATTTGCTCGGTGTCGGGGCGCTGCTCCGGGTCCGTCACGGTCGTGGTCTCCTTTCCATCAGGCGGAGTGATGGGCGAGGGGGCTTCCCGCCGAATGCCGGGATTCGTCCCGCCGCCGCATGGCCTCGAGGATAAGCCCGGTCAGCTCGCCCTCGATCCGGCGCTCGATCTGAGTGACCGGCAGGGTCCGGAAATGGATTTCGGCCCGTTCCATCCCGATCATCGCCAGCGCGGCCGCCTCCCCGACGAGATCTCCGAAGGTCGCGTCATAGAGCTCGCCGTTCTTGAAATAGAAATACCCATGGAAGCCATCAGGCGGGATGATCTCGCAGAGGCAGGTCTTCAGCTCCATTTGAATGAGCTGCAAAAAACTGGCGATGGAAATTCCCTGAACGGCGCCGTTCAAGGTGTCCCGCTGGACGGCGGTGAGAATGGCATCAACCAGGATTTTTTGCTTAAAGGGCTTTTCCAGGTAATAAAGAACATCCCGCTGGAGCCGCTCCTTGAGCCTCGGAGCCCTCAAGGACGTCATCACGATGCAGGGGACCTCGGGGAAGTTCCGGTTGAGGTAGGAGATCAGGATGAGCCCCTCGACCCGGGGCATCTTCAGGTCAGTGACCAGAAGGGAGATGGGCTCCCGCTTGAGGATCTCGATGGCCTCGAAGCCGTCTTCCGCCGTCAGGATTTCGAACCGGTCCCGATAGGGTTTCAGATGAGCCTGGATGATGAGGAGAAACCGGGCATCATCATCGGCGATCAGTACTTTCTGCATGGGCATGGTCTCCGATGGGCTTAAAAAATCCGGATTCAAACGCGCGGGCGGCCCATCTCCGTTCACTTATACTATAAGGTCGATCCGTTTTAAAGCCCAAATCACCCACTGCGGCGCGGGGAGGCTCATGGGGGTTTGGCTGGTCTGGGTTTTCGGAGGCTTGACATTTCCGGTGGTCCGTGATTTGGATCGGCCATGACAGACGACAGCGTATTA
This sequence comes from uncultured Desulfobacteraceae bacterium, assembly GCA_964396575.1. Taxonomy (GTDB): domain Bacteria; phylum Desulfobacterota; class Desulfobacteria; order Desulfobacterales; family JAABSP01; genus CAYNGG01. The sequence goes on from CAYNGG010000148.1 coordinate 5,574, forward strand.
CCGAACAGATCGACAGCCGTCGCCGAATGGGCTGATGACCGCCCCTTTGCCCGGTCTTACTGGGTGGTGCCGGGGCGCTTTCTGGCGGGGGCTTATCCGGCGAGCCCGGCCGTGGAGGAGACCCGCTGGAAGCTCGGGCGTCTGATCGACGGCGGCATTCGATATCTGATCAACCTGACGGAGCCGGGCGAGGTCAATCGTTTGGGCCAGCCGTTGGTCCAGTATGGCTCGGTCATCGAGGAGATCGCGGCCGACCGGCGGGTCGAGGTGACCTGCGTCCGCCGCCGGATTCCCGATCTGAGTGTGCCTTCCGTTGATGAAATGCGGGAGCTGTTGAACGAGATCGACCGGGCCGTGGAGCGCGAGATCCCCGTGTACATCCACTGCCTCGGGGGCATCGGGCGGACGGGGACGGTGGTGGGATGCTATCTCCTGCGCCACGGCATGGCCGATTCGGAATCGGTCATGGACGCCCTGGCCGCGCTCCGACGGCCCGATCCGGCCTCGGACCTGCCGTCACCGGAGACCCGCCGGCAGCGCCGATTTCTCCGATCCTGGCCGACGGCGGAACGGTTTCCCGACGGGGGCGGGGTCAGGGACCGTTGACGGCCCGGACCGGGACTCGTTTTCCAAAGGCAGCCTTTTCGCGGGCCTACCGCATCACGAGATAGGTTCCCTTGTCGAGGTCATCGGTGGTTTCCTCGAGGATCTCGACATAGGCGATCTTCTCCCTGACCTTCCGAATGCGACCCCGCCGGATCTCCTCGGCCTCGCCCTCGTCGAGAACCTCGCCGGTGTCCTCGTCGATGAGCGGCTCGCCCTTCTGGTAAAAGATGAGGTGCATCCCGTTTTTCAAGCCGTTGCGGCCGCCCCGGTTGATGATCACCTCGTCGGCTTTGACCTTGAGAATCTTGCCTTCCACCAGGGGAAAGGCGTCCCGGAGCTTGATCACCAGCCCCTTGCAGAGTTGCCGGACGAGGGCCGCATCTACTTCTTCGCCGTAAACGTCCTCATAGGTGATGATCTGGGCGGTCTCCGCTTCGACCACACGGGCCGAGATGGTCAGGGCGCCTTCCCGGCCGACCACCCTGCCCATCAGGAAGAAATCGCCCCCCATCCGGCGGGCCGTCTCCTGGGCTTCGGAGAGGTCATCGGCATTCTTGAGCGCCGGTCCCAGATCCTTGACGTTGAAGCGCCCGCTCCGGACCAGGCTGCCGAGCAGAAGGTCTTCAACCGACGAATCATCGGTCCCTTCCCGGTCGAATGGAAACATCACCACGCTCATCCGGGAGCCGGCCTTGTAGATGGACTGGAGCTTCCGGTGGATGGTCAGGGTCTGTTCAGCCTGGTTGCCCACGGCGTCAACCCCCTGGATGATGAAGCGGTTGTCGCCTTCCGCCAGATCGGTCAGGTGGTTGAAGTAAACGCTCCGCCCCGGCCGGCGAAGCACCCGGTGCTCGTTGACATCCAGGTTCTGGACCCCGCCGTCGTCTCTGGCATGGCCCTGGAGATAGACCTGATCGAGAAAGACCGTCCGGTCGGCAAACCGCTTTTCCATCTCGATGGTCGGCGGGGTCGTGTCCGGGAGGGCCTCCGGGGCCGTCGCCGGGAAGGTCTCCCGGGACGGCCGGGACGCCGGCTCGTCCGCGCCGGGGCCTGGAGCTGAAATGCCGGGATCGGTCCGTTCTTCGGAATCCAGGAGAAGGACATACTGGCCGTCCTCGTCCATGGGGGTTTTGAGCCGGCCGAAGGTGGGGCGCTGGCCGCCCTTGTTTTTGACCGGTTGGGAAACCTCGGTCATCATCAGACTTTCGATGTCCGTCACCGGCTGCCCGTTTTCGGAAAGGGCTTTGAGGAAATAATACGCGAACAGGGAATGGCCGTCCCGCCCGCCGTCGGCCACGGGCTCGAGCCCACCGGATGAAATGACCTGCCGGGATTTCTGGTAGGCCAGCTCCAGGGTGCGAGCCGCGTAATCGGCGCTCATGGTCACCGCCGATGGCCCGCCCCGGAGGAGGGTCCCCGAATAGCAGGAGTCGGCGATCACCAGGATGTTTTTCCCCTGGACCCTTTCGGATGTAAGGACGTTTTTGATGGTGGAGTTGGTAATCCAGGTGCAGGGGTCCTGGCGTTTGCCCTCGACGGGAATCCAGTAACCGTCCTGGGTGAGGTCGTCGAGCTGGCCGTGACCGGCGAAAAAAATCAACAGGTTTTCCGAGTTGCTCAGGCCGGCGGCAATGCTCCGAAGGTCGTTGACAATCCGTCCCCGGGTGGCTTCGGCGTCGGTCCGCAGAATGATGTGGTCCGGGTGGTAGCCGTACCGTTCGATAAGCACTTCCCGAAGCCCCCGGGCGTCGTTGACCGCCGTCTGAAGCGGAGGCCATTCGGTGTAATCGTTGATCCCGATGATCAGGGCGTAGTCGGTGCTGCTCTCCCGGTACCGGCGGATCTGGCTTTCTAATCCGGGGGACGTGGTGGTCAGGGCGACCAGGAAAGGACTGGGCCTTCTCTGGCTTCGGATGGGTGAGCCCGGGAGCGCGAGGGACCGCCTCCCATCCGTCGTGATAGCCCCCCTTCCCGCCAGGTACCGGGGCAAATGATCCAGGGATGCCAGCAGCGGACCGGTATCCCGTCCGGGCTCGGGAGGGACCGCGGCCGACCGCCGCCGGGGGACGATCTCCGCCCGGGTCCGGTTTCCGGCGGTGTCCTCGGCCACCACCAAAACCGGTTCATCGCCGACCGGCAGGGCCACCGGATGGTCAAGTCGAATCTCGCTTCCGGGGGACTGGAGAATGGCCGTCTCTCCAACCGTAATGGACCGGATGCCGGCGTCATCGTAGGCATAGCCCTCGATCCGGCCGCCGTTTCCCTCGCGGACGAGCCGGTCGATGTTGAGCAGCGGCCCGGCCCGGTCGCATTGCACCGTGACCGTCGTCTCCCGGGTCCGGCCGGCGAGATCGGTGGCCGCCACCGTGATGGAATTGTCCCCCATCTTCAGGTCCACCTTCATTTTAAAGGCGATCTCGGAGGCGGAGAGGTCGATTCGGACCGGCTCCCCGTTGACCGTGATCTCCCCGACAAAGGTGTCATCGGCCGCCCGGCCTTCCACGGTGAGGTTGGATGCGTTGGTCAGGTGGTCCGGGGATGGGTGAGCGAGGGTGATTCGCGGGGCTTCCCGGTCGAGCCCTTCGGCCTTGATCTTGGCGGCTCTGGCCCGGTCGAGGTAATACTGGGCTTCGGCGGAGACTTCCTGGGACAGGGATCGGGAGAGCGCTTCGATGGCCGGGTCATACCGGCCCTGGTGGAACAGGGAGACGCCGAGCTCCCGGTGGGGAAAGTAGTCGATGAAGTGCATCCCGTAGGTCCGGGCCCGACGCCGGTCGGTGTTGTCCTGGGTTAGGGCCGCCCGGAAGTCGGTTTCGGCGTCCTTCCAAAAACGGCCGTCGCCGTAGGACTGGCCCCGCTCGTAATAATTCCACCACCGGCCCCGGAAGGCCCCTTGGGTGACCCCGTATTCCTGGCCGTCCCGAATCCGGGGGGCGGTGCCGGCGGGGCCGCCGCAACCGATGTCGAGGAGAAACAAAGCGGCGGCCATGACGATGACCAGAAGGCCCGAAATGCTTCGGTACATGATCGACTCCAATTAGGAATTAGGAATTAGGAATTAGGAATT
>CAYNGG010000149.1:0-9226 GCA_964396575.1 uncultured Desulfobacteraceae bacterium
GCGTATTGTAGTCGGTTGGACATTGAAGTTCCTGGATGAACGCCACGCCCATCGGCGATTGGCGCATTAGCCCCGGAATGGTTCCGGGGCTTTTTTGTACTTTAAACGGAAAGACGTATTGAATGGATTTTGAAACTTTTGGATTCTCCCCCAAGGTCGCGGCCGGAGTCGTGGCGGAGGGGTATGTCACCCCCACCCCGATTCAGGCCGAGGCCATCTCCCCCGTTATGGCGGGGAAGGATGTCATGGGCCTGGCCCAGACCGGCACCGGCAAGACCGCCGCGTTCGCCCTCCCCATACTCAACCGCCTGATGACCGGCAAGCGCGGTCAGGTCCGGGCGTTGGTCGTCGCCCCCACGCGGGAGCTGGCCGAACAGACCCACGAGGCATTTCAAGCCCTGGGGCGAAAAACCGGAATTCGGAGCGCCAGCATTTACGGCGGCGTCTCCATCCACGCTCAGAAACAGAAGCTGAAGCGGGGCGTTGAGATTCTCATTGCCTGTCCCGGCCGGCTTCTGGACCATCTCGGCCAGGGCACGGCCGACCTGTCCCATCTCGAGGTCCTGGTCCTCGACGAAGCCGACCAGATGTTCGACATGGGCTTTTTCCCCGACATCCGGCGGATCATCCGCCAGGTCCCGAAAAAGCGGCAGACCCTCCTCTTTTCGGCCACCATGCCCACGGAGATCCGGCATCTGGCCCGTGAGGTGCTCCACGACCCCATCAACGTCCAGGTGGGGCTCACCCGGCCGGCCGAAACCGTCCGCCACGCGCTCTATCCGGTCTCCGCTCACCTCAAAACCCCACTGCTCATGGAGCTTTTGCGGGGGACCGACGCCCGGTCGGTCCTGGTCTTTACCCGGACCAAGCACCGGGCCAAGCGCCTGGGGCGCCAGCTCGAGAGCGCCGGGTACCGGGCCGCATCGATTCAGGGGAACCTCTCCCAGTCCAAGCGGCAGGCGGCTTTGAACGGTTTCAAGGACGGCACCTACCAGGTCCTGGTGGCCACGGACATCGCGGCCCGGGGCATTGATGTCGCCCGGGTCTCCCACGTCATCAACTATGACGTGCCCACCACCCCCGAAGCCTACATCCATCGGATCGGCCGGACCGGGCGGGCGACCCACACCGGCGACGCTTTCACCCTGATCACCGAGGACGACCATCGGATCGTCAGCGCCATTGACCGGGTTCTCGACGAACCGGCCGAGCGCCGGACCCTGGACGACTTCGACTACGCGGTCCCGGCGCCGCCCTCGAGATCAGGCGGCCCGTTCCGCCCGAACCGCTCCGGAGGCCGTCCGTCTTCCGGCGGCCGCCGAACCTACACCCCCTCCCGAGCCCCCCGGCTCCAGGCCAAACGGCGGGACCTCAACGGCCGGGCCATGACCTAACGACCGATTTTGATTTTAGATTTTAGATTTTAGATTGATGATTTACCAGCTCACACCGATCATCAATCATCTACAACAGCCCATATTCGTTCAGCCGGCGATATAATGTCCGCCGGCTGATCCCCAGATTTCGGGCCGTCTGAGCTCGATTTCCGCCCGCCGCGGCGAGGGCATCGACGATGGCCTGGCGCTCGGCCGCCTTGGCGCCCGGGTCTTCGACATGCCCGTCGGGTCGGGATGAGCCGGCGCCGGAGTCGAGATCCGGGGGCAGGTGCTCGACTTCGATCCGGGTTCCCCGGCATCGGACCGCCGCGTACTCCACAATGTGCCGGAGCTCCCGGACGTTTCCCGGAAAAGAATGGTTCATCAACCGGTTCAGAGCCGCCTCGTCGATCTCCCGGATCGACCGGCCCACGGATTCGTTTAAGGTCCGGATGAAATGGCGGATTAGCTGAGGGATGTCGGCTTTCCGCTCCCGGAGCGGAGGGAGATGGATCTCCATGACCTTCAGGCGATAGTAGAGGTCCTGGCGGAATGACCCGTCCCGGACCTTTTCCCCGAGGTCCTGGTTGGTGGCGGCAATGATCCGGGCGGCCATGGGGATCGGGTTGGCGTCCCCCATCCGCTCGAACCGGCGGTCCTCCAGGACGTTCAGGAGCTTTTTCTGAAAACCCCGGGAAATCTCGCCGATCTCGTCCAAAAAGACGATCCCGTCCCCGGCCCGCTCGAACCGCCCCGCCTGATTCCGGACCGCTCCGGTAAAAGCTCCCCGGACATGCCCGAAGAGCTCGCTTTCCAGGACCGACTCGGCCAGAGCGGCACAGTTGACCTTGACCAGCGGCCGGTCCTTCCGGGGCCCGACCGTGTGGAGCGCCTCGGCCACCAGCTCCTTGCCGGTGCCGGTCTCGCCGGTGATCAGGACCGAGGCTTCTACGTCGGCGAGGTCTTCGATGAAGGCGTAGATCTCCCGCATGGCTCGGCTGCCGCCCACCATCTTTTCAAACCGGTCCCGTCCCCCCCGCTGACGGCTGCTCAGGCGGCCCAGGCGCTTCCGGGTCTCCCGGAGCTCTTCGGTCTGGTCCGCCACGAGCCGCTCGAGGTGATTCCGGTAGGCGTCCAGCTCGGCCTCCATCCGCTTCCGCTCGGTGCAGTCCTGGATGATCCCCTCGATAAAGCGGCAGTCCCCGCCCACCTCGCAGACGATCCGGGCGTTTAAAATCGCCCAGATCGGGCGTCCGTCCTTGCGATAGAGCTGGATCTCCTCGCCGGTGATCATTCCTTCGGACTCCAGCCGGGCCACCAGGGCCGCTCGACGGGCCGGGTCCACGTGGAGCTGATTCCCCGAGTCGGTGACCGACCGGATCAGCTCGTCCGGGCTATCGTAGGCGAGCATCCGGGCCATGGCCGGGTTGGCCCGGACGAATTGTCCGTCGAGGGTCGCCTGATAGATCCCCTCCAGGGCGTGCTCCACGATGTCCCGGTACCGCCTTTCAGCCTCACGCCGGCCGGCGATCTCCCGGCCCATGGCCACGTTGGTCAGCCGGAGCGCCTCGGCCTGTTCGGCCAGGCTTCCGTAAAGGCGGGCGTTTTCCATGGAGATGGAGATCTGGGCCCCCAGATGGACAAGAACCCGAAGGCGGCTATTGGCAAAGGCCCCGGCCACGAGGTCGTTTTCGAGATAGAGGACCCCGTAAAGTTGGCGGCGATGGAGGATGGGCAAACAGAGGATCGACCGCCGGGCCAGGCCCGGGGCGGCGGCCCCGGCGTCGAACCGGAAAAAGACGCTGCTGACCGCGTCGTCGATAACGATCGGCTGCCGGGTCCGGACCACATAGTCCACCAGGCGCCGGGAAACCCCCTCGCGGGCCTCGATCCCGGTCCCCTCGTGGACGGTGACCGATCGGCCCCCGTCGGTGGCTTCGGCCGCCACCGAAAGCCCGTCGTCGGTCTGGAAAATCAGATATCCGGCCCGAGCCCCGGCGGTCTCCAGGACGATCTTCATAAAGGTGGTCAGGAGCCGGTCCCGGACGATCTCTCCCGAGATGGCCTGGGATGCCTTGAGAACGGCCATCAAATCGGCCGTGCCGTCCGTCTTCGATGGGGGCTCCGCCGCCGGGTCCGGAGTGGTTTCGGGCAGCAGCGGCGCATACTTCCGGCTCAACTGGGCCACCTTGGCGATAGCCCCCCACCGGAGGTAGGCGTACTTGGCATCCATCATATAGGACCGGGCCACCTCCACCCGGCCCAGGGTGAGGAGATGGGGCGCGGCTCCCTCGCAGGCCAGGGCCTCTTCGTGAGCCCATCCGATCTTCCGGGAGACGGCCGCGGCCCGCTCGAATGCCTCCACCGCCTCCTTGGTCCGGCCCTCCGCCGCCAGGCGGTGGCCGGTCAAAATCTCGAGCTTCCCCTCGAAGGTCTCCGGGCTATACCGGGCCCAGACCCTCAGCCGCTCCGCCGCGGCCGCCGCCCGGTCCATCCGTTCCGCCGCCGGCAGAGGCGACCGGCCGGTCGCCCCAACGGCCAGCCGGACCAGCCCGTCATAAAAGTAATAGAGCGGGACCATGGGCGTGGCGATCACCCCGTCAAGATAAGCTTCAGCCGCGTCCGCCGCCGACTCAGCCGCCGGGAAATCCTCGAAAAGGTAGGCCAGGACCATCTGGTGGAAGTGGACCCGGAAGACCGACGTCCGGTCATTGGCCGCTACGAGGGCCGGGAGCATCCGCTCGACGTCAAAGGCCCGGCCGGTCAGCCGGCGGGGGTTGGCCGCCTCCCCCATGAGGTTGAGGACCGCCTGGTGGAGAGACCGGACCAGATGGACGATGTTGGTCTGGCCCCGCCTTTCCGCCATCTCGGCCACCCCTTCGATCCGCCGGGCCGCCTCCCCCAGCTCCCGGCCATCCAGAAAGGTCAAAAAGACCTCGCCAAAGGCGGCATAGGAGGCATAGAGGAGGTCGTCCAGCTCAACCCCCAACCGGCTTGCCCGGGCCAGGGGCTCGATGCTCTCCCGGAGAGGCGCCCGCCAGGGGCGGATGAAATAGTTGGCCACGTAGAGGGTCCGGGCCCGGTAAGCTTCCGACTCGGGCCGCTCAGCCAGGCGAATCCCCAGCTTTCCGAAATCCCAGGCCAGCTTCACCGCCTCGGTCATCCCGCAGAGGATCACCCCGAAGGCCGCGTAACACTGGGCCGATGCCGGGGCGTTCCCCTCGGCCATGGACATCCGGACCGTCTTGAAGACAATCAGGGGCAGGAGGGGCGGGCGGATGTGGTAGGCCGCCGAGCTCACGCTGGCCAGGACCCGGATAGCGGCCCGGCTCCGGGGATCGGACATGATTGGAAGATCGGCCAGGGCCATCACCTCCCGCCCGCCCAGATCATCGAGTACCCGCCGGAGGCCGTCCTGGATCGTGGCCCCGTCAATGGTCTCCGGAAATCCGACCCCCAGCTCGGCGGCAATCTCGAGCGCCGCCGTCAACGACTCCTCGAGCCGGTCCCGGGACAACAGCGACAGAATCCGGACTTCGGCCACCCGAGCCCGCTCCTCGGCCGTCCGGAGCCGGGCGAGGGCCGCGTCGGCCAGCCGTTCCATCTCGGGATGATCCCCGGTGAGGTAAGCGGTCCAGACCGCCGCCGTCCGGAGATCCCGGACCAGCTCGTAGTCGGTTTCCCAGAAATCCCCGGAGATCCGGTCCAGCCCGGCCATGAAATAGTGGTGGGCCGAGCCTGGATCAGCGGCCCGGCGAGCCCGCCGGCCGGCGGCCAGGTTGAGCCGGGCCAGGTCCCGCCTCTGGGCCGGGGAATCGTCCGGACCAGCCGCCCGGTTCAAATGGCCGACCACCTCGAAAACCGCGTCGGATTCGGTCAAGCCCGGCCCCGCTCGGGCCATAATGAGGTCGCCGATTCGCTTGTGGATCGTTCGCCGAACCGCCGGGTCCAGGCTCGCGGCGGCCGCTTGCCGGACATCTTCATGGGAAAAGGAGACGGGGGCATCCTCACCCGCGGCGGGCGTTCCGGCGGGGACGGTAATTCCGACGGCGGCGGCCGACCCCAGCCATTGCCGGATCTCGGCCGTTCCGGCGTCGAGCAGGAGAGCCAGGGTTTCCGGGTCGGCCTTCCGCCCCACGCAGGCGGCAACGGCAACCGCCCGCCGAGCATCCGGCCGGAGAGTTTCCAGGCGGGCGGCGATAAAGGCCGCCACGTTGTCGGTGACGCTCCGGGCCGCGATCCGGGGAAGATCCCACCGCCAGGGACTTGTCGGTCCCGGCCGATCTATCAGTCCCTCGTCGCGGATCGTCTCCATGAAAAGCCGGACGAAATGGGGATTGCCATGGGTCTTGTCCAGGACCAGTTGAGCCAGGGGGTGGACCCGATCGGGGCTTTCCCCCAGCGCCGAAGCAATCATCTCGGCCACGGCCGTGAGATTCAGGTGGGACAGGTGAAGGACAATCTCGGAAACAGTCTCACGGCCCGTCGAGGACCCGCCGCCGGCGGCGAGCTCCCGACAGGCGGCCAGCAGGAGGCAGCCGGGGACCCCCGAACCGGACCCGAGCCGGCGGATCAGGGACCGGGAAGCCGGGTCCGCCCATTGGAGGTCATCCAGGGCCAGGACCAGAGGCGGGTCCCCCTCTCCGAAGGTCCGGATAAGCCGCTGGAAAACCCCGTGGAGCCGTCGCTCACTGATCTCCAATCTCGGCTCCTCGCCATCCGGGGAATCGGCGAGCCAGGAAAGCTCCGGAATCAGAGCGGCCAGCCGCCCCCCGTCCTCGCCCAAGGCCGCCATCACCCGATCCCGCCAGGCGGCCATCCGGGACTCGGGCTCCCCCAGGACCTCCCGGACCAGGTCCCGGAAGGCCCCGATCAAGGTCCCATAGGGCCGGCCGTCCGTGGGCGCGAAAGCCCCCGTTGCCACTCGGGCCCCGGCACCCGCCAACCGGGGGAGCATCTCCCGGATCAGCGCGGTCTTGCCGATCCCGGAAGGACCGACCAGCCACGCCATGGCGTGGCCCGTTTCCCCATCCCGGACCCGTTCGAAGGCCTCCCAGATCCTGGCAATCTCCCGGTCCCGTCCCCGGAGGGGCATTGAATGCCAGTCCAGGGCGGCGTGCCCGTCCACGGCGGCCGTCTCACCCGCCGCCAGGGCCGACAGGAGAGCATCGGCCGACCCGTACCGCCGTTCCGGGGACTTACCCAGGAGGGTGGTGATGATTCGCGAAATCCAGACCGGAATGCTTCCATCCACCTGATGGGGAACAGGCGGCTTTTGGGCAAGATGAGAGTGGACCAGCCCCCAGCGGTCATCGGCGGAAAACGGCGGCTGCCCCGTCAACAGCTCGTAAAAAACGGCCCCCACCGAATAGAGGTCCGCCCGGCGATCCACCGGCCGGTCCATCCGCCCCGTGGTCTCCGGGGCCATGTAGGACGCCGGAACCCTCTCGATGTCCGGCGGAGTCCCGGTGTCGTGCCGGGCCAACCCGAAGTCAATGAGCCGGACGGTCGCCGACCGGCTATCCTCAGCCGGGCCGTAGAGGATGTTTTCGGGGGAGATGGCGCAATGAATCACGCCCGCATCGTGGATCCCCGCGAGGATCGTGGTCAGCTCCCGAACCACCGACAGGGCCGCCGTCGGGGTGAGGGGGCCGTCAGACAGCACGGTGTCCAGCGAGGGCGCCCGGATGTCCTCCAGGACCAGGGTCAGGGACCGGGGACCGGACAGGAGCCCATGGACGTTCACCACGCCGGGAACATCGGCCAGGTGCCGGAGCCGGTCATACTCCCGCTGATACCGGGCCGCCTCCCGAACCGAGTGATACCCCCCGGCCAGAACCTTTAAGACCACGGGTCGGCCGTCCGACTCCCGAACGGCCCGGTGAACCCGGGTCGTAGGGCTCTCGTAAAGGGTCTCCGTCACCCGATAGCCGGGAGGGGTCGGCATCTTACATCGCTCCCCCGCTCTCAGACATGGTTTCTCAACTGGAGCGAGGTCGGATGGGGATTCAGGTAATACTGGTCCCGGAGATAAGGCTGGTCGTACTTCCGGACGTAGTGGTTGATCAGGGTCAACGGGACGATCAGGGGGACGTGCTCCGCCCGGTACCGCTCGATCACCTCCAGAAGCTCGCGCTTTTCATCCGCCGACAACTGCTTTTTGAAATAGCCCATAACATGGCTGATGACGTTGATCTGCTTTTTCACCGTCGTCTTGAGCCCCAGGGCATGGGTCAGCAGGGCCTCGTACCGATCGAAAAGCTCATCCGCCGGCATCGCCTTGCCGCCGGCCACGAGCTTGCCCATCTCGCGATAGTCGGCCGGGCTGTGGGAAAGGATGAGGAGCTTGTGCCGGGTGTGAAAGTCGATCAGGTGATTCAGCCGGCTCCCCTGGGCCAGGGTCGCCCGCCAGCGCATCAGGGTGAAAATCCGCTCGATAAAATTCTCCCGGAGCTTGGGGTCATGGAGCCGCCCTTCTTCTTCCACCGGAATCCGGGGAAAGCGCTCCATGAAGATCCGGGCGAAGATCCCGACCCCGGTTTTAGCCGGCATTCCGCCGTCCCCGTAAACCTTGACCCGCTCCATGCCGCTGGACGGGGATTTGCTCTTGAAGATAAACCCGCAAAGCCCCTCATCGGCCAGCTCCTCGATCCGGTCCTTTGCCCAGGCGACCATCCGGTCGGTGTGATCTATCCCGGACCGGACCGTCACCAGTCGGGGATTGGCCGGGTCTCCCACCAGCCGCATGGCCTCCCGGGGAATCCCCAGGCCGCATTCCGACTCCGGGCAGACGGGAACGTACTCGACATACCGCCCCAGAGTTCCCGTGAGAAACCGGTCGTGCTTATGGCCGCCGTCGAACCGGACGTTTTCCCCCAGCAGGCAGGTGCTGATCCCCAGCCTGAGCGGGGTCTCGCCCGGGGCCGTCATCGGGAACCCCCGGCCGGGAGCATCGCCCGGATAAAGCAGGTGTTGGTGTCCCCGTCCCCGCCCCGCCGTTGAGCGGGAATCGGGTAGCCTTCGACCTCGATCACCCGTTCGGCCGTGGCGGTCGCCCCGTCGTCATCCCGGACCGTGCAGGCGGCGGTGTAGGTCCCGTTGTAGTAAGTATGGGTGAAGACCCCGGCGCCGCTGGCAGCGGGGTCCGACCCGTCGCCGAAGTCGGCCGTGTAGCCCACCACTTCGCCGTCCGGGTCCCGGGCCAGACAGGTCAGAGCCACCTCGAACCGGGTCACGTCGGCGGTCCGTTCAACCGACAGCGACTCGATTTCCGGGGGCTGGTTTCCGGTCGATCCGGGCGGCGGGGTCAACCGGACCGTGACGTCCAACGGACCCGCCATCGCCTCGGCCCCGGTATCATCGGTGACGGTGCAAAAGGCGCTGAAGGTCCCTTCGACCGTGTAAACATGGGTAAAATCACCGGTAACCGAAGTCAACATGCCCGTGCCGTCTCCCGGATCAAGCTCGTAGGCGGTCACCTCGCCGTCCGGGTCGTGGGCCGTGCAGGTGAAATCCACCGTGAACCCGGCCGCCGCCAGGTCCACGGTCGCGTTAAGGTCGTCGATGACCGGCGGCTGATTCTGGGCCATTGCTGATGGGGCCAGAATCCAGAGCGCCGCGAGGATCATCGGGAAATCCCGCCCTATGCGGGACATGAATTGCCGACTGCCGACTGTCATGGGTTTTCTCCTTTTTGCCCCGTCGGGGCGGGTTGGGAATCGTGGAACGGGGTCGGATGCCCCATATATCCGCATTTATCACAAATTCGGGAGGCTGTGCAAGTCCGCCGGGGATGAATCCCGACACGGCCGGCGCGATGGTTTACGGCCGACGCCGGATGGGGGTAGGAT
>CAYNGG010000150.1:0-9173 GCA_964396575.1 uncultured Desulfobacteraceae bacterium
AATCTGAAATCAAAAATCTAAAATCAAAAATCAGAATAAGGATACGTCCCTGATGATTCCCGTTTCCGTCCTTTTAGTAGCCCTGGTTTTCGGCCTGTGCATTGGCAGCTTCCTTAACGTCTGCATCCATCGGCTGCCTGAGTCCCAGTCGATTGTCCGGCCCCCGTCGAGCTGCCCGAAATGCGGCCACCGCATCCGGCCCTACGACAACATCCCGATTTTCTCCTATCTTATCCTCCGGGGACGCTGCCGGAGGTGCGGGACCCGGATCTCCCTCCGTTACCCCGCTGTGGAGCTGTTGACCGGGCTGCTGGCCGTCGCCACGGTCATCCGGTACGGCCCGACCCCGGCCGGCCTCGTGGTCTTTGCCTTTATTGCCACGCTCATCGTCATCACCTTTATCGACCTTGATCACCGGATCATCCCGGACGTCATCTCCCTGCCGGGGATTCCTTTGTTTTTCCTGGGGTCCCTGACCTTGCCGACGGTAACGCCGCTAGAATCGGTCCTCGGGATTCTGGTCGGCGGGGGGAGCCTCTTTCTGGTGGCCTGGGGATATCATCTTCTCACCGGGAAGGAGGGGATGGGCGGCGGGGACATCAAGCTGCTGGCGATGATCGGGCCGATGGTGGGATGGGTCGGGATTCTCTTTACGATCTTCGTCTCTTCGGCGACCGGGACCCTGATTGGCCTGGCGGTCATGATCCGGAGCCGGGGGAACATGAAGCTCGCCGTCCCCTTCGGGCCCTTTCTGGCCTTCGGAGCGACGCTCTACCTCTTTTTCGGGCCTGAGATAATCGCCTGGTACTGGGGATTCATGCGGGGATAGCCCTCAGCCCGTCTCCGGCCGGGGGAGCATCTTGATCCCCACGAGAAAGGCTCCGGCCGTGCCGATGAGGACCCCGGCCAGGACCGGGCGGACCCCGATCCAGGCAACGGCGAGGGTCAGGCAGGCCAGCGCGGCCGCGGCCATCAGTGAAATGCCAATCTGGGCCGCGCCGCCCTCCGCCACCCCCCGGACCAAGGGGATCCAACCGGCCATCAGGAGCAAAAAGCCCACCAGCCGGATAACCCAGGGAGCGGTGGCGCTTTCCCGGCGGGCAACGCGAAACATGGCCTCGGCACTGTGGGACCCCACCCGGAGCAGCGCGACCGTCCCCGTCTGAGCCGGATAGGCGGTCAGGGTGTTTCCATTCTGACGGGCGACCACACTCACGGTGGTCGGCTCCACCACGTAAAAGCTCACCCGAATGTCCCCCACCGCCGGGGCCTTCGGATCTTCCCCGATGAACAGCTCGCCGTCATCCACGGCCGCCCGCTCCCGGAAGCCGGGGGGCAGCTTCAACCGGTCATCCTCGGACAAAGGCAGCCGGACATACCGCTCGATCCGGTCCACGAGGGACGGCGAAAGGGTAAAGGCCCCCACCGTGACCTTATCAGCCACCACAACCCGATCCGAAAACGGGATGGCCGGGGGGTTCCGATGGCCGTCGGGCTCCTGGAAAGCCGTTGAATCGATGACGGTCTCGGCCCAACTGGTTTCGTAGATCGGGGCCGCCGCCCCGGATTGCCCACCGCCCGCATCCGGAGCCGCGGGGGACGCCAGGCGTTCATGCCATTGGTACATCCGCACCTGCCGGCGGAGCTTAATGGCGTTGACCGAGATCCCGAAATCAGGATCGACCAGGGTCTCGCCGGTGATGGCCAGCCCGGTCAGGTGGACCAGCTTCCAGTCGTTGGCCGGATTGATCCGGTCCATCCGGACCGACACGGCCGGACCCGGCCCCTGCCGAATCACCTCGAACCGGCGGACAAAGCGGACCTCATTGATGAGCAGCAACGTGACCGCCGCGGCCAGGCAGACCAGCCCGGCGGTGATCCCCAACCACCGCGACCCGCCTCGCCGACTCACCGGCGATCCGTCGCCATCGGACCTGGATTCCTTCCCCATCGTTGCGCCTCCCTCGCCTCTGGCCGAATCCGGACGACCGCCGCCGGAAGGAGGTTCCTTCCTGCTCAACCGGGCCGTCCCAGGGAGCAGCTCCCGTCAGATTTTCACCATTTTGCCTGCGCACGCCCGATAGCCATATCTTATTATGGACTCAAAATCAATCGCCGTTTTTCGGCCGCCCGAGCCAGAAGTGTGAAGTGTGGCGGATGCCCGCGGAAGCCTGATCAGAAAACCGGTGGAAAGGCAGCCCGACCTGTGATAGAGTCTGATCCGGCACGAAAAACCGGCTCGACTGAAGCCTTATCCGATCAAGGAGGTGACATGGATTTAAAGGAGTATTTCGAAACCACCAAGGGCACCGGGGTCCTGGCCACGGCGGACGCCGACGGCAAGGTGGACGCCGCCATCTACGCCCGGCCGCACATCCTGGATGACGGCACCGCCGCCTTTATCATGAACGACCGGCTGACCCACGAAAACCTCCGGTCCAACCCCCACGCGGCCTACCTTTTTATCCAAGCCGGCGAGGGGTACAAGGGCAAGCGCCTCTTTTTGACCCAGGTCCGGGAGGAACAGGACAGCGAGCTGCTCTACACTCTGAAGCGTCGGACCTACTCCCCCCACGCCGCGGTTCAGAAAGGGCCGAAGTTCCTGGTAATCTTT
Organism: uncultured Desulfobacteraceae bacterium; assembly: GCA_964396575.1. GTDB lineage: Bacteria > Desulfobacterota > Desulfobacteria > Desulfobacterales > JAABSP01 > CAYNGG01. Next base: position 2,615 of record CAYNGG010000150.1, read on the forward strand.
AAGATCGACAAGGAGCTGCCCCTCGTGGGAGCCGGGGACTAGCCGGCCTTTCCGGCCCTTGGCGTCTCCAACCGGCGGGCCGCCCGCCGATAGACCCTCACCGAATCGGCGGTATAGAGGCCCAGGGCGGTCCAGATGAGGGCAAAGGCGATGAGCTGAGCCGGGGCGATGGGCTCGCCAAAGACGAAGACCGCCAGAAGAAAGCTGCAACTCGGGGCAAGGTACTGGAGAAACCCGACGGTGGAGAAGTGAATCCGCTTGGCCCCGAGGGTGAAGAGGAGCAGCGGCAGGGCCGTAACCAGAGCGGCGCCCATAAGAAGAAATGACGTCGCCGGTCCGTCCCGGTAAAAGGCCCCCGCGCCGGCCCTATCCAGATAGACCAGGTAGCCGGCCGCCGGGACCGACAGGAGGAAGGTTTCCACCGTCAAACCGACCAGAGCCCCCACCGCCGCCATTTTCCGGATCAGGCCGTAGCACCCGAAGGTCAACGCCAGCCAGAGCGCGATTCCCGGGAATTGCCCGTAAAAGACGGTCAGACCGGTCACGGCGACTCCGGCCAGCCCCACGGCGATCCACTGGAGCCGCCGAAGGCGCTCCTTGAGCACCACCATGCCGAGCATCACGTTGACCAGGGGATTGATGTAGTACCCCAAGCTCGTTTGCAGGACCTGATCGTGATTGATGGCCCAGATGAAAACAAACCAGTTGGTGGCCACCACAACCGTGGTAAGGCAGAGGACGCCCACGGTCCGGGGCCGTCTCAGCGCGGCCAGAAGATCGCCCCAGCCGCCCATGACCACCAGAATCGGGACCAGAAACACAAAGGACCAGACCATCCGGTGCATCAGGATCTCAAAGGCCGGCACCGCCGCCAGAGCCTTCCAATAAAGGGGGCTCAACCCCCAGATCAAAAACGCGGTCATCCCGCAGGCCACGCCCACGCCGGCGTCGGGATTCGGTCTCGATTCGTCCTCCCGGTCTGTTTTGCTCCCCTGCCCTCCCTTTTCGTCCATTGACATCCCCTCCGCTGAATCGGACAAAGTGAAAGTTAGCCCTCCGGGGTTTCCAAAAAAGTTGGAAACCCCGGAGGGCTTCCCAAAAAATGGTGAACCTTATGCAATTCGACACGGGCTGTCAAAAGGAAGCCGACCCGGAAGGCCGATCGGCGGCGGGGGCGAAAAATCCCCGTCGGCTGGTGGCCAACCCGGAGACCCTCCACCGCCTCTTTATCCGCCCGGAAAACGAAGCGGCCCGGACGGCCCTCATCAAGTACATGGAACAGATCCTCTTCGGGCTCCACGACTTTCTCCAGAACCACGTGGGCTTTACCGAGGAGGCATCCCTGAAGGCGCTGGCCGACCGGTTCGTCGATAGCCGGATCAGCCCCGAGCCGGCCCGGCACCTCGCCGACGTCATCAACAGCCTCATCGAGGAAATCGCCCCCCACGCGGTCAACGTGGCATCCCCCTACTTCATCGGCCACATGACCTCGGCCATCCCCTATTTCATGGTCCATTTGGCCACCATCGTGGCGGCCCTCAACCAGAACCCGGTGAAGCTCGAGACCTCGAAGGTCGTCTCCATCCACGAACGCCAGGTCATTGCCCGGCTCCACCGGCTGGTTTTCAACCTCCCCCCGGAATTTTACAAGACCCACATCCAGCGTCCGGAGAGCACCCTCGGGGGCGTGGTCGAAGACGGCACCATAGCCAACCTCACCGCCCTCTGGGTGGCCCGGAACCGGCTGTTTCCCGCTCGGGGCCGATTCCCCGGTGTCGAACGGGCCGGGATGGCGGCCGCGTTTTCGGAATACGGGATTGACCGCTGCGTCGTCCTGGTCTCCCGGATGGCCCACTACTCTTTGGAAAAGTCGGCCGGGGTCCTGGGGTTGGGAAGCGATCAGGTGATCAGCGTGGACGTGGATTCGGCCGGCCGAATGCGGGTCGATGACCTCGCCCGGCGGATGGCGGCGGTCCGGCGAGAGGGGCGGACCCGGATTCTGGCCGTTGTGGGGATCGCCGGGACCACGGAGACCGGGGCCGTGGACCCCCTGCCGGAAATCGCCGATTGCTGTCAGCGCGCCGGGGTCCACTTCCATGTCGATGCCGCCTGGGGCGGCCCCACCCTCCTGTCCGAACGCCACCGCCATCAGCTCGACGGCATCAGCCGGGCCGATTCGGTCACCATCGACGGCCACAAGCAGCTCTATCTCCCCATGAGCTGCGGGGTGATCCTCTTCCGGGCCCCCCGGGCCATGGACGCGGTGGCCTATCACGCCGCTTACATTAACCGCCCCGGCTCGGTGGACCTGGGCATCCGGTCCCTGTCCGGGTCCCGGCCGGCCACATCCCTCATCCTGGGCGAGGCCCTCGAGATCATGGGCGCCAAGGGATATGCCCTGTTGATCGACCACGGGATCGCCCTGGCCCGGGCCTTTGCCGACAAGATCCGCGCCCATCCCCTCTTCGAGCTGATCACCCCGCCCCAGCTCAACATCCTCACCTACCGCCTGCTTCCCCCATCCTTCCGGTCCGCCCTCGAAACGGCCGACCCGGCCGATCGGGCCGATCGGGCCGCCCTGACCGAACGGATCAACGACCTGAACGTCTCCCTCCAGCGGCTCCAGCGGGAGGCGGGACGGAGCTTCGTCTCCCGGACCACTCTCCGCCGAGCGCCCGGCGAAGCCACCGTCGTCCTCCGGGCCGTCCTCATGAACCCCATGACCGACCCGGACATCCTGGACGAGATCCTGGCCGAGCAGGCCGCCATCTATTACGAGCAGCTTTCCGATAACACCTATAAGCTATGACCCATCACCCATAAACCTTGACATTTCGAAAATCGCTCCCATTATTTTTTCAGTTTATGAGTCTGACCACTGAACGAATAAAGGGAGTACGCAATATGACGGCTAAACAGGAAACGCACGAATTTAAAACCGAAGTCAAACAGATCCTCAACCTGATCATCAATTCACTCTACTCCAACCGGGACATCTTTCTCCGGGAGATGATCTCCAACGCCTCCGATGCCATTGACCGCCTCCGGTTCAAGTCCCAAACCGAGCCGGACGTGATGGGCGACGACACGGACCTCAAGATCCGGATCATCCGGAACCCAGAGGCCGGGACCATCGAGGTGGCCGACAACGGGATCGGCATGACCTACGACGAGGTCATGGACAACATCGGGACCATCGCCAAAAGCGGCACCGCCGCCTTTCTCAAGGCGCTGGAGGAGTCCCAGAAGCAGGAAATGCTCACCCCCGAGCTCATCGGGCAGTTCGGTGTCGGCTTTTACTCAGCCTTCATCGTCGCCGACAAGGTGACCCTCATCACCCGGGCCGCCGGGGCCGAGACCGGGGTCAGATGGGAATCGAGCGGCGACGGGTCTTACACCATCGAGGAGACCGAGAAGCCCGATTGGGGCACCCGGGTTATCCTCAAGCTCCGGAAGGTTGAGGAGGGTGAGGCCGACTTCACCGACCAGTGGACGGTCCAGGACATCGTCAAAAAGCACTCCGATTTTGTCCGCTACCCCATCGTCATGGACGTCGAAAAGACCGAGCCGATCCCCGAGGAGGAGCAGATCAAGGACAAGGACGGCAAGCCGGTGGGGGAGACGACCCGGCAAGTGGTCCGTGAGGAGACGCTCAACTCGATGAAGGCCATCTGGGCCCGGAACAAGAGCGAAATCACCGAGGATGAGTACAAGGAGTTCTACAAGCACCTCAGCCACGACTGGAACGACCCGCTCACCCATCTCCACCTGAAGCTCGAAGGGGTGACGGAATACAGCACGATCCTCTACATCCCTTCCAAGGCCCCCTTTGACCTCTTTGACCGCGAGCGGAGCCACGGCATCCGCCTCTTCTGCAAGCGGGTCTTCATCATGGACGACTGCAAGGAGCTGATGCCGGAGTATCTCCGGTTCATCAAGGGCGTCGTGGACGCGCCGGACCTCAACCTGAACGTCTCCCGGGAGATCCTCCAGCAGGACGCCCTCGTCCGGAACATCAGGAAAAACCTGGTCAAAAAGGTCCTCGAGCTCATCAAGGGTCTGGACGACGAGAAGTTCGAGACCTTCTACACCGAGTTCGGCCAGGTCCTCAAGGAAGGGATCTCTCTCGACTGGGAGAACAAGGACAAGATCGCCGAGCTGGCTCGATACCATACCACCAAGTCCGGGGACAAACGGATCAGCCTCAAGGACTACGTGGCCAACATGAAAGAGGGCCAGAACGACATCTACTACCTCACCGGCGAAAACCTCTCCACGCTCATCAACAGCCCGTTGATCGAGCAGCTCAAGGAGCGGGACTACGAGGTCCTGCTGATGACCGACCCGGTGGACGAATTCGTGGTCCAGGCCCTCAATGAATACGACGAAAAGCCCCTGAAGAGCGCCGAAAAGGGGGACCTTGCGATCGACGAGGCCGAAAAGGAGAAACAGACGGAGGAATACAGCGCCCTCTTCGGCTTCATCAAAACGAAGCTCCAGGATCGGATCAAGGAGGTAAAGCCATCCACCCGGCTCAAGGAGTCGGTGGCCTGCCTCTCGGGCGACGCCTATGACATGAGCGCCTACATGGAAAAGCTCCTCAAGGCGTCCGGAGCCGCGCCCCCGGAGACCAAACGGGTCCTCGAGATCAACACCGGCCACCCGGTGGTGGGCAAGATCAAAACCCTGTTCGAGGAGGACCGGGAAAACCCGGCCATCCAGGATTACAGCGATCTTCTCTTTGACATGGCGGTAATCGGGGAAGGCGGGAAGGTTGACAACCCCTCCCGGTTCAACAAGCTGGTGGGGGATCTGATGACCAACGCCCTGTAAGGCGGCGGGGGCGAATATGCGTGAATCGAGGGGCGCCATTGCGGCGCCCTTTTTTTTAAAGACCTCCGGGGTTTCCAAAGTTTTGGAAACCTCGGAGGTCTCTATATTCAGGGCCCGCTCCGCTGGGCCATGAGCAGGCCGCAGATGGTTTTGGCGTCCTGAATCCGTCCGTCCTCGATCATGGCCAGGGCCTCGGCGAAGGCCACCTCGTGAACCTGGAGGACCTCGTCGGGGTCAAGTTGCTGGCGAGCCGGGGTCAGATCGGTGGCCAGAAAGAGGTGAATCCGCTCGTCCGCGTAGCCGGGGACGGGAGTGATCTCCCCGAGCTTCTCGAACCGGCCGCCGGAAACCCCGGTCTCCTCGATCAGCTCCCGCCGGGCGCAGTCCTCGGGCGCCTCGCCATCGTTTAGGGTTCCGGCGGGGATCTCCCAGATCCGGGTCCCGATGGCGTGGCGGTACTGATCAATCAGGATCACCCCGCCGGTATCGGTCACCGGGACGATGGCCGCCGCCCCGGGATGACGGAGGATGTCGATATCGACGGTCACTCCGTTGTCCAGAGTGACGTTTTCGGTTTCCAAAACAAAGACCCGGCCTTCATGCCGCCGGGTTCGGTTGTTGACCCTAGCGCTCATGGATCTCTCCTTTTCCGCACCCGGCTATCCGAGGCGCCTACTTCCGGCTTGTGAGCCGTCGGACAATGTCTTCGGGGCTCCGGAATGCCGAGGGCTTCCGGGTCCCCACGCCGGCTCCGGAGACCGCCTCGGCAAAGCGCCGGTCCACGAACCGCTCCAGATCAATGATCGATCCCACCCCCATTTTTTCGGTCATATACCGCTGCATGGTGTCCAGGTCCTCGATCACCGGGAAGAGGTCGTCGGTGCGGATGCCGTTGGTCTCCCGGAGGACGTCGTCGAGCACCGCGTTGCTCAGTCCCAGCTCCCGGCCGGGGTCGAGGAAGTCAACGGCGATCCGGGCGGAGACCTCGGGGTAGGACTCGATGAAACCGCCGGCCTGAACCAGCATCTCCGTGAATTCGTGAATGGCGTCCCCGTACCGCTCGATGACCGACTCCCGGACGACCACCACGCAGCAGGGATGATTTTCCCACATCTCTCCCGACAGGAAGAGCAGCTCGGCCCCGCCGTCGGCAATGGCCTTCCGGCCGATGGGCTGGGCCACCATGAATCCCCCCGCCCGGTCGGCCTCCCCGAGGAGCACCGGCATGTTGATGGGCGGAATCACTTCGAAGTTCAGGTCCTTTTTCTCGTCGCCCACCAGCCCGGCTTCCAGCCCCAGGGTCCGGAAGAACATGTCCGAGAGCATGTGGTGGACGGAAAGGACATGGGGAATGTAGAAAACCCGATTCCGGAAAAACTCGGTGAAATCCTCACCCGCGTGGCTCTTCCGTCGTTTCACACAGATGCTGCCGTTTTTATGGGCAAAAAGCGTCAGCCGGATGGGAGCCCCCGCGCTGAAGATGTCCATGGCGATGGGGGCCAGCACAAAGGCCACGTCCACATCCCCGGCGGCGATGGATTGCTGAACCGGGTTCCAGCCGGACATGCACCGGGTTTCAAGCTCGAAATACTTCGGTTTAAGCCGATCGGAGCGAATAAAGTAGTCGAGAATCCCCAGGATCAGGTGGTCGGTGATCTGGATGTGGGCCACCCGGAGCCGGACCTTGCCCCCTTGGGTAATCACCGGCCCGGTTGATGTCTCCGGA
>CAYNGG010000151.1:0-9164 GCA_964396575.1 uncultured Desulfobacteraceae bacterium
CTCTTCCCGGTCGGTGTAAACCGCCTCCGGGACCAGCGGCTTGACGACCCAGGGCGGAGATTCGGATACACTCATGGACATCTCCCCATTGCGGATTCCTCAATAGACACTATATCGCATTCCAACGGCTGATCACAAGGCCAAAGCCCCGGCGCTTCAGATTAACGACTTGCCCGCCGCCCAATCAGCCCGGAGAATGCCCCGGATCTCCTCGTCTTCGGGATGGTCCCAGCGTGTGACGTGCTGACGCAAGGTTCCCTCGTGGAGCATTCCCAGCTTGGCCATGACCCGGCCCGATGCCGGATTCCGGGAAAAATGAGTAGCCTGAATGCGGTTCAAGTCGAGAGTCTTAAATCCGTAGTCAATCACCGCTCGGCCGGCTTCGGTGCAATACCCTCGCCCCCAATAGGGTCGGCCGATCCAATAGCCCAGGGTCGCCCGTGCGTAAGCCGGGCGAATGTCGGTCAGGCTGATGACGCCGATCAGCCGGTCCGCCTCCCGCTCGGTGATGGTAAATGCGGTGTCCGTACCGGCCGCAAAGGCGGTCCATTGCTCGGCAATCCACTGCTCAGCGGCCCCCTCCGGGTAGGGGTGAGGAATGTTGAGGGTGGTGTCGGCGACGGCCGGGTCGCCGGCCAGACGGCGCATTTCAGGTGCATCATCGAGGGCCGGGCGGCGCAGCCGGAGTCGAGGTGTGTCTATCACGGGAAACGAGGCCACGGTCGGTCTCCTTTCGTTTACGCGGGAAATGGGGAAGGGGCGTTATTGTTTTCGGAAACCGAAGAACTTCTGGATCTTGCCGAGGATCTGGGCGGAGAGGGTCCGATCGATGTCGGAGGATCTCTGCTTGACGGCGGCAGCCGACTCGGTGGCCTGCTTCCGCCGGACGAGGACATTGCTCAGGGCCCACGAAATCTCAGGTTGCTTGGCCATCAGCGGGGAAATGTCTTCCTTGGTGATCTCGTAAAGGATGCTGTCGGCAACGGCCACCACCGTAGCGGTCCGGGGCTCGCCGGTGAGAAGAGCCATCTCGCCGAAAAAGTCGCCGGCCCCAAGACGGGCTACCTCGACATCCTGCTTGCCCTCGATCGCGGCCCAGATTCCGAGGACGCCTTCGGCGATAATAAACAGGGAATCCCCCTCTTCGCCCTGATGAACGACGGCATCGCCCTTTTTGATCCGGCGGCGCTTCATTCGCTGGCTCAGAGCATAGCGGTCCTCGTCGGAAAAGGGCTCGAAGATCTCCAGTCCCTGGAGGATCGACATGACCAGGGGGACCTTTTCCTTCTGGCCCTTGAGGCTCATCTGGATCTCACGCCGCTCGGTGATCAGGCGAATGCCGGCATGGTGAAGGTGCTTCCAGACGTTGAGCCAGATCATCTCGTTGTGGGCGAACTTCTGACCGTAGTCCCGGACAAAGACGGAGATGAGGTAATTGGCGGCCCAGGCCTCGGATGGGCCGGTCATCTCGTTGGTAAGCCCCAGAAACCGGGTCCCGGGGGGCGGGTTGTCGAGGACCCCGTCGGTGGCCAGAGCCGCGTCCAGGAGGACCTTCTTGACCCGATCAGGTTCGTGGGAGGCGTCAACATGGACGGTGAAATACTTGAAATAGGCATCGGACGGATAGCTGAAGTTTTCGATCGAGGATTCCGAGGCCTGGCTGTTGGGAATGGTCAGAATCGTGCTGTCCCGGGTGAGGAGCCGGGTGGCCCGCCAGTTGACGTCCACCACCTTCCCCTCGGTGAACCGGCCGATCTTCACCCAGTCATCGATCCGGAAGGGGCGCTCCAGGTTGATGGCAATGCCGGAGAAAATATTGGCGATGTTGATCTGGACCGCCAGGCCCACGATCATGGCAATGACACCGGAGGTGGCCAGGAGGCTGGTGAGCCGCTGGTCGAAGACAAAGGCCACGATGGCGAACAGGGCCATCATATAGATCATCAGGGTCACGAGGTTCCGGACGATGTGAGGGATGTCCCGGCCGGAACGCTCCTCGATGGGCTCCCAGAGAAACCGCTCGAGTCCGGTGGACAGAAAATGCGCGGTAACCAGCCACCAGAGGACATCAAAGGAGAGGACCACCGCCTCGAAATAGGTCTGATTCAGGGCATGGGAGAGCTGGTGAAGCAGGTAGCTTTCAGCGGAAAGAAGCCAGACAATGGCAAAAACGATCTGAAAGATCCAGACGGTCTTGTCGTGGGGCCGAAGGTTGGGCAGCGGCCGGATTACCCGGCCCCGCACGGACAGCGACAGAAAAATCGCCACAATGGTGCTGATCCCCAGGAGATAGGCGCCCCAGACCCGGGGGATAATCCGCCGGATGGAAAAGGTGTCCGGCTTGATCCGGATGCCGACGTTGAACCGGGAGTATTCGAGGGTTCCATCGGGGAGGTTCAGATAGTTAGGGTCGCCCAGGGAATCCTTTTCGGCAATGTCCTGGTAAAACCAGACCCGGCCGATCCGCCACTCCTCCACCGACTTCATCACCCCGCTCTGTCGGAGCTTCTCCCCCGGCGACTGCCCCTTGCGGAGCCGCATCCCCAGGACGTCCTTGACGAAGATCAGGCTGTTCCGGTCAAGCCCGCGAGGTCTGAAGCTGAATCCCAGGATGTGCTGGCCGAAGATGCGCTGGCTCGGGAGAAAGTCGGCCCGGAACCTGCCCTTAACGTGGTAGAGACGGTAAACTTGCCCGTCCGTCTCCTTTTCGTGGGCCGGCTCCCCGAGCTGGATGGGCTCCAATGCGTTTAGGAACTCGATGTTCTGGAGGTCGATGCCCCCCCGGTACCGGAACCAAAGGTAGAAATCGAGATTCGCGTTGAAGGTCTTGGGGTCGAGCTCGGAGATCTCGTTGATCTTGATCCCGGTATAGATAAGATTGACCTTATAGGAATAGCGGCCGTCGAAGATGAGAATCCGCCCGTCCTCCACGGCCTTGTCGAAGTTGGGCACCTCGTTCAGGTTGGAGATGGCCCGGAATTGGATGAGGGCCGACACGATGTTCTGCTTCCGGTAAACCCCGATGAAGATGGGCTTCTGGGAGTCCCCGTTGCGGTCGAAGTAGGTGTAGCCGGTCACCCCCTCGATGGCTTCGTAAGGGTTGGTCATCTCGCCGAGTGCGTCTCGAATCCGCTCCCGGAGCTCGGCTATCGAAGCATCTTCATCCGCCGCCCCGGACCGCCGCATGGCTTCTACGATCAGCATGGCCGAGTCATAAGCGAAAGCGGCGTGCCATCCCGGCTCCTCGCCGTAGGCGGTAAGGTAGGACTCTTTGAACTGGAGCCCTTTCTCGTTGGTGGTATCAAAGATCAACGGCGTGGTGACGAACATCCCGTCAGTGTAAAAGCCGGGGTTGGTCCGTTCCTTGGGCATGTCCTTGAAGGCGGATTGAAATGCCTCGGAAGAGAAGGCGTCCGGCGCCATGATCGGGTTCTCCACGAGGCTGTCTTTCATGAGGCGGATCAGCTTGGCCCCTTCGGGGGCGTGGGTGGCCAGGAAGATCACCCCGGCGTCGGTCTTATACTGAAGCTCGTTGACGATCTGGACAAGGCTCTGGTCGAGATAGGGGTCATTCATCTCGAAGCCCCATTTATACCGGACTTCCACCCCCATGGCGTTGCAGGTCTCCTCGAAGACCTGGGCCAGGTATCCGCCGTACTCCTGATCCTCATGGATAATGGAGGCCGTCTCGTAGCCGAAGACCTTGTTGGCGTAAGTGGCCAGAAACCGGCCCTGGGAGTTGTCGTTGAAGATGGTCCGGAAATACCAGGGATTGTCCTGGGTGATCTTAACATTGGTGGAGGCGGGGCTGATGGCCGGGATGTGACGGGCTTTGTAAACCTCCCCGGCCCGGATGGAGCAGGAGCTGTAGTGGTGGCCGATCACCGCCGCGGCCCGGTTGTCCCGGACCACCTGCTCAGCCTGAGCCTTCGCCCGCTCGGGGTTGTTCTGGTCGTCGTAAACGTCCAGGACCACTCGCTTGCCGCCAATGCCCCCGGCCGTGTTGACCGACTCCAGGTAGAGATCGATCCCCTGGCGGAAGGCCTTCCCAACAGAGGGGTTGCCGCCGGACATGGGCCCGACGAGAGCAATGTGGATGGCGTCTTCATCCGCCCCCAGCAGGCCGCAGGCCGCTCCGGCAACGCCAAACAGGGCGAGCAGGCCGATGGCGACGATCATCCGGCGTCGGGCGTGGGGACCCATGGATAGCTATCGGCGCCTCGGGTCAGCGTGGGACCTGAGCAGCATCATTCACCGCGCCGGGGCGGGGCCAGATGGGCGGAGATGTCCCGGACATACTCGGTGAGCACCGGGAACCCGGCTTCCCGGAGCCGGTCAGCCGCCCGGTCCCCGTCCCGGGCCGGGACCCGGATCACGAGCTGGTAAACGCCGTCGTGCCCCGTTTCAGGCCAACTGAAAATCGACCGGATCGGGATGTCCGCCTCCCGCAACAGCCCTGAAACGTCGGCGATGAACCCGATTCGGTCGTTGACGATGATGGTGAGACGGGTGCTTTCGGTGTCGATCCCGATGGCCTCCAGGAGCACCCCCATCACGTCGGTGGATGTGATGATCCCGGCCAGGCGATCGTCCTCGAGGACCGGCAGAGCACTGATCCGGTGCTCCTGCATCAGCCGGGCGGCCCGCTCGATGGTTACACCCGGAGTGACGGTAATGAGCTTCCGGATCATCACGTCGCCGACCGTGATCCGGTCGAGGAGATAATTGAGCTCGTGGGTGCTCAGGGATGTAGCCGGTGAGGCCCAGCTCTGCTTCACGTCCCGGTCCGAAAGGATTCCCACCAGCTTGCCCCCGCCATCGACAACGGGCAGATGGTCGATCCGCCGCTCAGCGAGGATCTCCTTTGCCCGAGTCAGAGGCGCGGTCGGGGATACGGTCACCAGATCAGTGTGCATGACACGGCCAACATACATGGAAGGCTCTCCTTTGGTGATTGGGGGTGGCGCGACGGGCACCCGTTTCCGGTCCCGGCCACAGCGGCTCCCTACATTAGAAAAACTTCCCCGCCCTGTCAAGCCGGCCGAAATTTTAGATTTTAGGTTGTTGATTTTAGATTGATGATCGCGGACTTACCGGCACAGGCCAATCACGCGGAAAAATCATCAAACATCAATAGCCCTTGACACTCATCGGGCTTTTCCCTACCATCTGTTTATCAAAGACCTCCGAAGGTTTCCAAAAAATTTAGAAACCTCGGAGGTCTCCGGTTCCACCGAGGACTGGGGACGCCGTAGGCGGAAGGCAGAGAATACAGCCTCGGATTATTCGCTGCTTACTGCTGTTCATCACTCAGATCGGGCGCCGGACCCGCATCCGTCTCAGGACCCGGAACCCCTCTGGATGGTCGAGGTCAATGCTCTCGTTTTCATAGTCCCAGATCCGGTCCAGCTCGGCGAGGCAGTCGGTCTCCAGGCGGATCAGCTCCGTTTCGATGGCCGACGGCGTCATGGACCGGGAATAGGGACAGTCCCAGAGCAGCCATCGAAGCCGCCCGAAGGCGGTATAGAAATCGAACGGATAGAGCCGGCAGTCAAAGGGGCGATCCGGGTAGATGGTACAGCTTCGGGCCGTCGTATCGAAAAAGGTGCAGTACCCGTCCGGCCGGGTCCGGAGCACGGAGCCGGCGGGGGTCATCCGGTGGAAGTCGTTGCGCCCGACCCGATCCGCGATCCGCCGGATCTCAGTCTCCGACAGGGGAACGCTGACGAGAAACCCCGTCGAGCAACACCAGCGTGTCGGGCAGTCCCGCCGGCAGACGGGATTGATCGCGGCCTGATGATCAAACATAGATCCCCCCGGGCATAAGGTTGATTCGTTTCGGCGCATCGACTATGCGCCTTTCCCGGGGCGATGTCAAGCCACCCCCGGTGCCGGGATTGCCCGCCGCGCCGGGGCATCACGCTCCGGCGTGACTCCAGAGACTGCCATGATCATCCAATGTGACCGGTGTCAAACCCGATTTGAGCTCGACGACCGCCGCGTGCCGGACGGAGGAACCAAGGTCCGGTGCGCCCGGTGCAAACACGTCTTCCGCGTTCAACCCCCAAAACATCCCGCCCCGCCGCCCGATACGGACCCTTTCGATGACGAGTACGGCCCCGAGGAGACGGTGGCCATCTCCGATATCGACCAACGGGCGATGGGCCTGCCGGGACCCGCGCCGCCGGTCTCGCCCCCCCCGGCACCCCCGCCCGAGCCACGCCGCGGCGTGGCTCCGAAGGCCGCCCAACCAGCGGAGCCCAAGAGCCACCGACGCTATGTCCCTTTTAAGCGGAAGCTCCTCTATTTCTCAGCTTTTCTGATCGCCTACTTCGGGATTTTCATCATTCCGGCCGAGGTGGTTTACCGGCCGCTGGAGCACCTCTTTCGGCTCATCGAAAACGGGGAGACCCTCATCAGCGGCACGGAGGCCGCCTTCACTGACGAGGAGCTATCGCGGATCAACCGGTTCGGGCTGGCCACCATCGACCGTCGGGCCGAGCTGACCCTTCCGCCCCTCTACTACAGCCTGGCCTTCAACATGATTCTAACGGAAGGCCGGCTCCTGCCAGAAGCCGAGGTGAAAACCCGGCTGGATTACATCGACGAGTTCGAAGAGGGATTCCAGTACGACCGCCTGGCCCAGGCCAAGACCTATTGGGACCGCCGGTTCGCCGAGGACCCCGGCATCGAAGTGCTCCTGAGCCGGTGCAAGTCCACCCTGGTCAAGGCCAAGGAAAACGCCCGCGCCACCGGATACACCCTCAGCGAAATCTACATCATGCTCGACTCGGGCCGGAAGGTGGGCTTCTTCGAAGAGCGGATCGCCTATCTTCTGGACAGCATCAACTGGTCGGAGATCAGCACCTACATCGGCGAGCCTTACAAGATCAGCGGCAACCAGTTCTGGCGGGCCCTGGCCATGGCCGGAAAAGAGGGCTACGACCACAACCCCATCCACTACTGGATCTTCCCCCGGTATGACGAAGACGCCTGGGGCACCTGGTTTTCCGTCTGGATGACCCGTCGGACTGACCAGCTCTACAACGTCTTCAGCATCGATTTCAACGCGGCCAGCGTCAAGCGGCTCCGGTCGATGATCCTTCTCACGGTCCTGGGGATTCTGCTCTTCCTGGCGGTGATCGTGGCCTTTATCGCCCGATGGCTCAGCGGACTGGTGACGGAGCCCATCACGGAGCTGACCCGGGGCGCCGAAGAGGTCTCCCGAGGGAATTACGACTACGAGGTGCCGGTCATCAAAGACGACGAGTTCGGGGAGCTCACCGGCCACTTCAACCGGATGACCCGGGGGCAGAAGGAGCGGCTCAACCTGATGGAGACCCTCAAGAAGTTCCTCTCCGAGGACCTGGCTGAAAAAGCCGCCGAGGGCGGGATCGTCCTGGGGGGGCAGAAGGCCGAGTGCACCGTCATGTTCACCGACTTCGCCGGGTTTTCCACCATCACTCAGAACATGAGCGCCACCGAGGCGGTAAACGTCTTGAACGTTTACTTCGCCGGTCTCGTCCCGATCATCAAGAAGTACGGCGGCTTCCCCGACAAGTACATCGGCGACGCCATCGTGGCCCTCTTCGGAGCCCCGGTGGCGATAGAAAACCATGGAGAACGGGCGGTGGCATGCGCCATCGAGATGCAGTGGAAGATGCGGGAGATCAATACTCAGCGGCGCCGTGAGGGCAAGACCATCTTCGAGATGCGGATCGGCTTGAACAGCGGCGAGGTCATCGCCGGGGCCATCGGCTGTGACATGAAGCTCGAATACACATCCATCGGCGAGACCACCAACCTGGCCAACCGGATGGAGACCATCTGCGACATCGGCCACGTGATGATCGCCGAAGGAACCTACATGCGGACTAAGGACATCTTCTTTCCCCGGGCTCACATCTCGGAGACCCCCCAGCGGATGATGGTCAAGGGCTATCCCGAGCCGGTGGCCACCTACAAGATTTACGTGGATAACCTGGAGGTCACCAAAACTCCCGGGGAGCGCGGCTTCTACCGCTATACAGAGGTGGACCACCGGATCAAATACTCGGCCGAGGAGGTGGATCGGACATTCCGGTCCATCGCCACCTACCGGTGACGGAAGCCGCCGGAACCATCGTCTCGGAACCCGACGCCGAGGCCCGGCGAACGGGAATCGAGGCATTCGAGCGGACCGTCGCGGAGTACGACCTGATCGTCGAGCTCTCCTACGCCTGGTACTACTCCCGGCTTCACGCCCTTATTGCCCGTGAGGTGATCCGGCCGTTCCGGCCCCGAGAGGTCTTAGACCTCGGCTGCGGGACCGGTTTTCAGTCCTATCTCCACGGCGCGGCCGGGGCCGCGACGGTGGGGGTGGACGTGGCCCTGGGCCTCATGGATGCCGCCCGTCGGAAAGCGTTTGTCCGGGACGACGACGGTGGGATCGAAATCTTTTCAGTACACTTCGACTTTGTCCGGCGGTACAATCAGGCCATCGCCGACTGGGTGGGGCCGGCAGCCGTTCCCGTCCGGCCGCGATTCTGCGCGGCCCGCGCCGGGGCGTTGCCCTTCCAGACCGCCCGGTTTGACCACGTCAACATGGTGGGGACCCTGAGCTACCTCGATGACGGCGACACGGCCCTGGCCGAGATCAGCCGGGTCCTCCGGCCGGGGGGGACCGCCTTTATCGAGGTCGAGTCCCGGTGGAGTCCGGAGCGCCTCTGGCAGCTCGTGGCCTGGCTCCGGGGGACGGGACGAAACGGGATTTCACCGGAGGGAAACGGCACGGCCCTGGCCCAGCTCCTCCTGCGGCGGCCCACTGAGAGCGTCACCGCCGCCTTCCCGTTCAACGCCTTCGGGGAGATCACTCCGGTTCGGAGCCGCTATTATACCGCCATCGACCTGAAGCGGCGGCTATCCAGGATGGGGCTGCGGGTCCGGCGAAGGTGGCCGATCCACTCGACGACCAACATCATCCCCTGGGCCTGGCTCGACCGCCGTCACCCATCGCGTCGGCTCCGGCGCCTCTTCGGCATCCTGGCCGCCGTCGAGGAGCGGGCTCCCCGGGTCCTGCCGGGCATCGGTCTGGCGGTCCTGGCCGAAAAAAAAACGTTGGATTTTGAATTTTAGATTTTAAATTTTAGATTGATGATCGCGGATTTAGCGGAAAAATCATCAAT
>CAYNGG010000152.1:0-9146 GCA_964396575.1 uncultured Desulfobacteraceae bacterium
GGTCCGGGTAAACCCGACAGCCCTCCGGGGAGACAAAGGGACAGGCGTGACCGGCATCGGGATCGGTTCGGAAGGATGCCACCGGCAGCCCCGTCTGGGGGCCGGCGTGGACGGTCGCGTACCGGTCCAGAAAGTCGGCCGACCGGAGGCCAAGGCGGGTCTTGAGCCGCAGGACATCATACGGCGTTAAAAACTGATTGAGGTCCCGGCAGCAGTCGTTGAAGCAGGGGACTTGGGGGGAGCAGTCAAAGCAGAAGGTCTCCCCCGGCCGGACCGGGGTCATTTCGGTTTCGGTGTTCATGGCATGGGGCCTTTCCGGGGAACGCGGGGCGGGTATCGCCCCGATCGGTATGGGTTATGGCGGTACAGCGGGGCGGATAGCCGGGGCCAAGGCCGCCTCGGGGATCGGTCTATCAGAACCGGTCCCGGAAGGCAATCCCCATGGAGGTTGGTCGGGTTTTAGAAATGGGTTGAATTTAGGGGCATTTTCTCATTTCCCGGTTTTCCCCCGGAGCCTCAGAAAGTGCTTGACAATGATAAATTGCCGATGGTATATCTCCTCTCTGGTTTATTTTAGGTATGTACTAAAATATCAGAGAGATATCAATGGCTTGGTGGATCATCGCCCGGATGACGGGCGGATGGATAAAGGGTTTATAACGATTCGGGCCGGTCGGAGCCGATCCGACCGTTTGAAAAGGAAGGGAGGTGCGAACAGGAGATCGACGGGCCAATAGTTAAGTCAATGGCATGATGTGAACAATCGTAAATAACAACAGAGGAGGAGTTTAAATGCCGAGTTTCGTAATCAATGAAAAATGTGATGGCTGCAAGGGCGGTGACAAGACGGCGTGCATGTACATCTGCCCCAACGACCTGATGGTGTTGGATCCCAACTCCATGAAGGCTTACAACCAGGAACCGGATCAGTGCTGGGAGTGTTTTTCCTGCGTCAAGATCTGCCCGACCCAGGCCGTCGAGGTCCGGGGCTACGCGGACTTCGTACCGCTAGGAAGCAGCATCATGCCGATGATGGGCACCGAGGATGTCATGTGGACCTGCAAGTTCCGCAACGGCACCATCAAGCGGTTCAAGTTCCCCATCCGGACCACTACCGAGGGCGCCGCCAATGCCTATGCCGATCTGAAGGGCAAGGACCTTGACAGCGAACTGTTGAGCACCGAGGAAGCCGACGGCTACAGCGTAGCCAAGCCCGCCGCGACCGTTTAAGGGCTGGCGCCGATTGTAACCGTAGCTGAATTTTCATAAATATTGTGCGTCCGATGAGATCGGGCGCTATTCATAAGGAGGTTGACGAATGGCATTACCGAACAAACCGAAGGGCGAGCTCAAGGCTGTCAGGGATCCCGAAGTTGAGGAGCGCGAAGTTGATCTGTTGATTGTCGGCGGAGGCATGGCCGCCTGCGGCTCCGCCTTCGAGATCAAGAAGTGGATGTCCGATGACCAGACCGTTCTGCTCTGCGACAAGGCCGCCATGGAGCGTTCCGGCGCGGTAGCCCAGGGCCTGTCCGCCATTAACACCTACATTGGGGACAACAGCCCCGATGATTACGTCCGGATGGTCCGCAACGACCTGATGGGCATCGTCCGCGAGGACCTGATCTTCGACCTGGGCTGCCATGTCGATGATTCCGTTCATCTGTTCGAGGAGTGGGGCCTGCCGGTCTGGAAGAAGACCGAGGAGGGCAAGAACCTCGACGGCAAAAAGGGCCTGAAGATGGGGACCCTGAAGTCGGGCGCCACCCCGGTCCGGACCGGTAAGTGGCAGATCATGATCAACGGTGAGTCCTACAAGCGGATCGTCGCCGAGGCCGCCAAGCTGGCCCTGGGCGAAGACAACATCCTGGAGCGGGTCTTCATCGTTGAGCTGCTTCTGGACGCCAATGAGGAAAACCGGATCGCCGGCGCCGTCGGCTTTTCCGTCCGCGAGAACAAGGTTTACATCATCAAGTGCAACACGATGGTCGTGGCCTGCGGCGGCGCGGTCAACATCTATCAGCCCCGGTCCGTGGGCGAGGGCAAAGGCCGGGCCTGGTATCCGGTCTGGAACTCCGGCTCCACCTACACCCTCTGCATGAAGGTCGGCGCTGAGCTGTCCATGATGGAAAACCGGTTCACCCCGGCCCGGTTCAAGGACGGATACGGCCCGGTCGGCGCCTGGTTCCTCCTGTTCAAGGCCAAGGCTCTCAACGGGCTGGGCGAAAACTACGTGGGATCCGACGCCGCCAAGGCGGAGCTGGAGAAATACGCGCCCTATGGAACGGCCGCCATCACCCCGACCTGTTTGCGGAACCACCTGATGCTCTTCGAGATGAAGGCTGGCCGCGGCCCGATCATGATGGACACCGTGACCGCGCTGGCCGAGATCGGCAAGACCCTGGACAAAAAGGAGCTCAAGCACCTCGAGTCCGAGGCGTGGGAAGACTTCCTCGACATGACCTGTGGTCAGGCCAACCTCTGGTGCGCCACCAACACCGAGCCCGAGAAGAAGAACTCCGAGATCATGCCGACCGAGCCTTATCTGCTGGGCTCCCATTCCGGCTGCTGCGGTCTCTGGGTCTCCGGCCCGGACTATGACTGGGTCCCGGATGCTTACAAAATCAAGTACAAGGACAAGGTTTACAACCGGATGACCACCGTCAACGGGCTGTTCACCGCCGGCGACGGCGTGGGCTGTTCCGGCCACAAGTTCTCCTCCGGCTCCCATGCCGAAGGACGGATGGCCGCCAAGGCAATGGTCCGGTTCGCTCGGGACAACAAGGACTTCAAACCCACCCTGGCCCAGTCCAAGGACGAGCTGGTGGACATGGTTTACAAGCCGGTCCGGGTTTACCTGGACAACGTCGAGTACACCACCGCCGAGGACATCAACCCGAACTACCTCAAGCCCAACGGGATGATGTACCGGCTGATGAAGGCCACTCATGAGTACGGCGCCGGAACGGCCACCTTCTATGAGACCACCAGCAAGAACCTCGAGATCATCATGGACCTCCTCGAGGTCATGCGTGAGGACTGCGAGAAGCTGGCGGCCGGCGAGGTCCATGAGCTGATGAGAGCCTGGGAGATCTACCATCGGATCTGGACCGTGGAGTCCCATCTCCGTCACATCCAGTACCGGAAAGAGACCCGGTACCCCGGATTCTACTATCAGGCCGACCATCCCAAGCAGGACGACGCCAACTGGTTCTGTTTCACCAACTCCAAGTTTGACCCGAAGGCCCAGAAATGGGATGTCTTCAAGAAAGATTACGTCAAGATCATCCCTGATTAAAAACAGGCGCTTGATGTACGCTTGACTTCGGTATGACCCAAACAACCTCCAGGCGTCAACGAACGCCTGGAGGTTTTTATTAAGTAAGGGGGGAGAGGCAACGGCCAAGCGGCAATCCCGCCCTGCGGACATTGCCCCTCGCCCCTTGCCTCTCGCCTCGCAAAAAGGAGGGATCGTATGACAGAAGGAAAACAAGCCCCGATGAGCGGAAGCATCATGGTGGTCGGTGGGGGGATCAGCGGACTGACGACGGCCCTCGAAGCTGCCGAAGTGGGGTACGAGGTGTTTCTCGTGGAGCAAAACCCCTACCTGGGCGGACGGGTGGTGCAGCTCAACCAGTATTTTCCAAAGCTTTGTCCGCCGACCTGCGGGTTGGAGATCAACTTCAAGCGGATCAAGGACAACCCCCGGATCAAGGTCTTCACCCTGGCCGAGGTGGAAACGGTTGACGGCACCCCCGGCAACTATTCCGTCCGCGTCCGGATCGAGCCCCGGTACGTCAATGAGAATTGCACCTGCTGCGGGGAATGCGCCAAGGTCTGTGAGATGGAGATCTCCAACGAGCTCAACTTCGGGATGGACCGGACCAAAGGGGCCTATCTCCCCCACGAGATGGCGTTCCCCGCCCGCTACGTTATCTCCCCCCAGATCATCGGGACCGATGACGCCAGGAAGTGCAAGGAAGCCTGTCCCTATGACGCGGTGGATCTCGAGATGGAGCCTAAAACCGTGGATCTCAAGGTCGGCGCCATTGTCTGGGCCACCGGCTGGAAGCCTTACGACGCCGGGCGGATCGATAACCTCGGCTACGGCCGCTACCCGAACATCATCACCAACATGATGATGGAGCGGCTGGCGGCGCCCAACGGCCCCACCAGGGGCAAGATCCAGCGGCCGTCGGACGACGCGGCCCCCAAGAGCGTGGCCTTTGTCCAGTGCGCCGGGTCCCGGGATGAAAATCACCTCCCCTATTGCTCCTACATCTGCTGCATGGCATCCCTCAAGCAGGCCACCTACATCCGGGAGCAGTACCCGGACACCGATGTTTACGTCTTTTACATCGACATTCGGGCCCCCGGACAGCGGTATGAGAAGTTTTACAGCCAGATCAAGGAAGACGAGAAGGTCCATCTGATCAAGGGCAAGGTGGCCGAGGTGGAGGAGGACCCGGAAACCCGGAATATCACGGTGGTGGCGGAAAACGCCGTGACCGGCGAGAAGATCCGGAAGACCGTTGACATGGCCGTTCTGGCCACGGGCATGCAGCCGACGGCGGCCAAGGCCAAACTTCCTGCGGACCTCACATACAACGCGGACGGCTTCATCATCAACGACTTTGAAAAGGGCGGCATGTTCGCGGCGGGCTGCGCCAACAAGCCGGCGGACGTGGTTTCGTCGAACCAGAACGCCACCGGTATGGCTCTGAAAGCAATTCAAACCCTGGTGAGCAGGTAGGAGGTTATTCATGGATAAAAAGTATGGCGTGTACATCTGCACCGGCTGTGGTATCGGGGAATCCCTCGACATCGACGGGCTCAAGGATATCCCCGATGAGGAGGGGATCGCCTGTACCACCCACGGCATGTTCTGCGGCAAGGAGGGCGTCGAGCTGATCCAAAAGGACATCGCCGACAAGGGCGTCAATTCCCTGGTCATCGCCGCCTGCTCCCGTCGGGTCAACTTCGATGTCTTTTCCTTTGACAATTGCGTGGTGGAGCGGGTCAATCTTCGCGAAGGCGTGGTCTGGTCCCATCCCCGGGACAAGTTCCCGGCCCTCACCGATGAGGAAAAAGAGGACGAGGACAACTTCGACCGGGTCCAGATGATGGCCGAAGACTACATCCGGATGGGCATGGCCGGTGTGGAAAAGGCCAACATCCCCGAGCCCTATCTTCTCGAAACCCTGAGCCGGAAGATCCTGGTTATCGGCGGCGGGATCACCGGCCTTTCGGCGGCGGTGGACGCCGCCAAGGCGGGCTATGAGGTCACCATCGTCGAAAAGGAATCGACCCTGGGCGGCTACGCGGCCAAGGTCCGCAAGCAGCTCCCCGTCAAAGACCCTTATGACACCCCCATCCCGCCCTTCATCCAGTCCAGGATCGACGAGCTGGAGAAGTACGACAACATCTCGGTCAAGACGGGTGCGGTGGTGGCCCGGATCGCCGGTCAGCCCGGCGAATTCACCGTCACCTTCAAGAAGCCCGGCGAAAAGATCGATTTCGACGTGCCCTACCCGCTCCCCGAGGAGATGAAAGTTGACGAAAGCGGCAAGGAGCTCGACGCCGAGACCCTCCACCAGAAGTTCATGGAGTACAACGAGGGCCGGCGGGACATTTTGACCCTCGACCCCGACGGCGAGCTGTTCGGCGCCGTGATCCTGGCGGCCGGCTGGCGGCCCTACGAGCCCAAGGAGGATGAATTCGCTCACCTCGGCTTCGGCACTCTGCCCGACGTGGTCACCAACCACCAGTTCGAGCAGATCGCGGCCAACGGCAAGATCACCTGCCCGTCGGACGGGCGGGAAGCCAAGTCCGTGGTCTTTGTCCAGAGCCCCGGCGGCGACGACGACAACGACTTCGACTACGCCGGCTCGGTCACCAGCATGGTGGCCCTGAAGCAGGCCGGCTACGTCCGCGAGGACTACGACGACGCCAAAGCCTACATCTTTTATCAGCACATGCGGACTCCCGGCCTGACCGAAAACTTCTACAAGAAGATGCAGCAGGACCCGGGCATTTTCATGAGCAAGGGGAAGGTGGCCAAGGTCTCTAAGAACGGCGCCGGCCTGGTGGTGGATGCCGAGGACACCCTTTTGGGCGAAAAGCTCCAGGTCAAGGCGGACATGGTGGTCCTGGCCACGGGCATGGTCCCGCTGACCAAGGACGAGCCGGTGGTCAACATGGCCTACCGCCAGGGCCCGGCCTTCCGGGACATCGACCTGTTCAACGGCTACGTTGACTCCAACTACATCTGCTTCCCCTACGAGACCCAGCGGACCGGCATCTACGCCGCCGGGGCTATCCGCCGGGCCATGACCATGGAGGAGTGCATCGAGGACGCCTCGGGCGCCGCTTTGAAGGCCATCCAGTGCCTCGAATCGGTCAACCGCGGCGTGGCGGTCCATCCCCGGTCCGGGGACATGAGCTTTCCGGATTTCTTCTTCCAGAGATGCACCCAGTGCAAGCGGTGTACCGACGAGTGCCCCTTCGGCGCCATCGACGACGACGCCAAGGGCACGCCCAAGCCGAACCCGGCCCGGTGCCGGCGGTGCGGAACCTGTATGGGGGCCTGTCCCGAGCGGATCATCTCGTTTGCCGACTACAGCATCGACTCCATCGGCTCGATGGTCAAATCCATCGCGGTTCCCTCGGAGGACGACTACACCGAGCCGCCGTTTCGGATTCTCGGGCTGGTCTGTGAAAACGACGCCTACCCGGCTCTGGACATCGCCGGGATGCACCAGATCTCCTACTCGGCCGACGTCCGCCTGATCCCCATCCGGTGCCTCGGCTCCATGAACGTGATCTGGATCAAGGACGCCCTCTCCCAGGGGATGGACGGTGTTTTTCTGCTGGGCTGCAAGTACGGCGACGACTACCAGTGCCACTTCATCAAGGGCTCCGAGCTGGCCAGCATCCGGATGAAGAAGATCGGCGAGGCCCTGTCGAGCCTGGCCCTGGAGGCGGAGCGGGTGGCCCAGTTCGAGGTGGCCATCGACGAGTACGACAAGATCCCGCGGATGATCAACGACTTCGTGGAGTCCATCGAAGCGCTCGGCCCGAACCCCTTCAAGGGTTTCTAAATTCGGAAGAAAAGGAGGTACCGATATGACGGATCAATACCTGGTGGAGCCCGATCTACAATTCATGCAGGAGGTTGTCGGGCTGGGGGGCGAGTCCCTGAAGAAATGCTATCAGTGCGCCACGTGCTCCGTGGCCTGCCCCATCTCGCCGGATAACCGGCCCTTCCCCCGTAAGGAGATGATCGCCGCCTCATGGGGGCTGAAAGATCGCCTGGTGGGCAACGCCGACGTCTGGCTCTGCCACAACTGTGGCGACTGCACCACCCTCTGTCCCCGGGACGCCAAGCCCGGCGATGTCATCGCGGCCATCCGGGCCTATGCGGTGAGCGAATACGCCCGGCCCAAGTCCATCGCCCGGGCCGTGAACGACCCCAAAAAGCTCCCCATCCTTCTGGGCGTGCCGGTGGTGATCTTCATCGTGCTCGGCCTCATCACGGGCCTGCTCGATTTCACCCCCGGAGGGGACCAGATTGTCCACGGCCACTTCTTCTCCACCTGGCTGGTGGACCTGATTATGATTCCGGCATCCATCTGGACCGTGATCATCTTCGCCCTGGGCATCAAGCGGTTCATGGGCGACATCCATCAGAACGCCTTGATCGAGGGCAAGACCGACAAAGAGAAGATCGATGTCGTCCCCTTTCTCAAATCCCTGGTGGGGGCTATCCCCAAGATCCTGAAACACTCGAAGTTTTCCGAGTGCGGCGAAAACGAGGACCGGGCCACCTCTCACATGATGGTCTTTTTCGGGTTTATCGGCCTGTTCATCGTGACCAGCATCTTTTTCGTGGTCCTCTACGGCTTCGGCATCCACGGGCCTTACTCCCAGCTTAACCCGGTCAAGTGGCTGGCCAACATCGCCGGGGTGGCCCTGGTGATCGGATCGGCCCTGATGATCAAAAACCGGCTGGCCAAGACCGATCAGGTGAGCACCTACAAGGACTGGCAGCTCATCGGGCTGGCCCTGGCCCTGGGACTCACCGGCCTCCTCACCGAGATGACCCGGCTGGGCGGCGCGGCGGGGCTGTCCTACACGATCTACTTTATCCACTTGGTGTTCGTGTTCTCCCTGTTCATCTACCTGCCCTTCAGCAAGCTGGCCCACCTGGTTTACCGGACCCTGGCCATCGCCTACGCGGAGTACAGCGGACGGAAGTTCCTCTAACCGGAACGGCCCTCAGCCAATAAAAAACGCGCCCGGAAACGGGCGCGTTTTTTTTATTGGAAAACACCATCCACACTCTACCTCCAGACGATTCCCCAACCAAATTCCGAGACCTGTTTCTTGACACCGAAGCCCATAACGGGTTAGCCATAAGGATATTGGGTTTCAAACAACATGACCCATCAACCACAGCAAGCTCGAAAGGGGGAATCACATGGGACGGTGGATCGATTGGAGCAAGGGCATCGTGGCGTTGGCACTGGTCATGAGTCTATCCGCGGTGGCGGACGCCCGTCAGGGGGATGTTACCGGTGACGGCGTGGTAACGCTTGAGGACGGGATTATCACCCTCCAGGTGGCGGTCGGCATGACCGCGCCGGATGTCGTGCATCCATGGGATGTGAACGGTGATGATCGTCTGGGACTGCCGGAGGCGGTCTTCTCCTTCCAGGAGATCGCCAGAACCATCCCCGACGAATCCGACGTGGGGCTCATGATGGCCTGGATACCGGCCGGAGCCTTCCAGATGGGAAGCCCGGAATCCGATTCGAATGCCTGTGCTAGGGAATTTCCTCAGCACCCGGTGACGATTTCCAACGGTTTTTACATGACAACGACCGAGGTGACCAACGCTCAGTATGTCAAGTTCTTAAACGCCGTGGGGCACCGGGGGACCCTGGACATGCCGTGGCTTCGCACCAAGGCCGAATCGGCGACGAGCCACATTATCGAGGATGAGGATACTGGCGAATTCAGCGTGGAGTCAGGCTATGCCCATCATCCGGTGATCAATGTGACCTGGTACGGGGCTAGGGCCATGGCGGAATGGCTCACGGGCCAGGAAGGCCATGAATACCGGCTGCCGACGGAGGCCGAGTGGGAAT
>CAYNGG010000153.1:0-9140 GCA_964396575.1 uncultured Desulfobacteraceae bacterium
CTAAAGGAGAGGGGGAGTTTAGACCTCCGAGGTTTTGGAAACCTCGGAGGTCTTCCAGCCGTTCCCCCCTTCCCCCTCAGCCCGTCAGGGTGCAGGTATCGGGAAGGGTCCGGGTAAAGCGGTCCGGGCCGCCGATCACCGGCCGGCCGATGGATTCGGCCATCTTTCGGAGCATCCCCTTGAAAATCCACTGGTGAAAGGGGTAGAGTCCGTACCAGTAGGCCAGCCCAGGCAGGCCCCGGGGCAGAAAGCGCGAGCGCATGGACAATTCGGTGATCCCGTCACCAGCCGGGGTCACCAGGATTTCTAAGAAGGCTTCACCGGGCATCTTCATCTCGGCCAGTAAAACCAGCCGATGGGGCGGGTCCAGCTCCAGAACCCGCCAGAAGTCCAGGGCCTCGCCCACCCGGAGCCGGTCGGGGTGTCGGCGTCCCCGACGGAGTCCCACTCCGCCGGCGAGCCGGTCCAGCCCGCCCCGGACCTTCCAGAGCAGCTCGCCGAAATAATACCCGGTCTCCCCGCCGATCCGGACCACCGGGGTCCAGACATCCTCCGGATTGGCGCGGAGCCGGACCCGGTATCCGCAGGAGAAGATCGTCCCCCCGGCGTAGTCGGCGTCCCCGCACCGGGCCCATTCCGGGGGAACCGCCCGGCCGGCATCGGTCCAGCAGGTCTCGGCCAGCTCGGCGTCGAGCCGGCGCAGAGCCCGCCTGACCGCCTCATGGCAGGTGATCCGCTGTCGGGGCAGGATCTCGAGAATCCGCTCATCCCGGCAGACCACGGGCACTCCGAGCCCCTGGGTCAAAGGGACCGCGATGGATGCCGGGACCGGGGTGATCAGATGAATCCAGTAGGCGCTCAGGGTCGGGGTGAGCAGCGGGACCGGGATGATCAGCCGCTTCCGGAGTCCGGCCGCATCAGCAAAGATCTCGATGATCTTTTGGTAGGCAAGGACCTCCGAGCCGCCGATGTCGAAGGTTTCCCCGGCGGTCCGCGGCTCGTCCAGGCAGTCCTCCAGATATCCCAGGACGTCCTCGATGGCGATGGGCTGGCACGGAGTATGGACCCATCGGGGGGTGATCATCACCGGGAGCCGCTCGGTGAGATACCGGAGGATTTCGAACGAGGCGCTCCCCGATCCGAGGATCATGGCGGCCCGGAACACCGTCACCGGAACCGTCCCCCCGTGGAGAATGGCTTCCACCTCGTGGCGGGATCGGAGGTGCGGGCTCAGGTTTGCGTTGTCCGGATCACCCAGACCGCTCAGGTAAACGATCCGCTCCAGTCCCGCTTCATCGGCGGCCGCAACCATGTTTGCCGCGGCTTCCCGGTCGGCATCGGCGTAACCGCCCTTGGCCGCGTTCATG
Source organism: uncultured Desulfobacteraceae bacterium (assembly GCA_964396575.1). Lineage (GTDB taxonomy): Bacteria > Desulfobacterota > Desulfobacteria > Desulfobacterales > JAABSP01 > CAYNGG01. The sequence goes on from CAYNGG010000153.1 coordinate 1,368, forward strand.
GAATGGACCAGATAGTAGCAGGCGTCACATCCGGCCGCGGCCCGTTTCAGGGAATTCCGGTCGAGGACGTCGCCCTCGACGATTTCCACGGCCGGATCTCCGGCCCATGGCCGGCATCCGATTTTCGCCAGGGACCGGGCCATCGCCCGGACTTTCCATCCCCGGGCCACCAACCGGGGGATCAGTCGCCCCCCGACATAGCCGGTGGCCCCGGTCACCAGGACTAATCCGTCGCTCATCCGTCACCTCCCGTTTTAAGGTCCGCGTCCGCCACCAGGAGCCCATGAAGCCGCTCGGCTCCATGGGCCAGCCGTTCCACCTCGCCGGCGGGCAGTTGAGCCCACCCGGCCAGCGTCTCGATGGCCGTCCCCTCCGCCGCCGACAGGATCACGGCGGCCCGGTCCGGGTCCGGCGCCGCCGGGAGCAGTCCGTACCGGAGAGCGGTCCGGCGGGCCGCATCGACCGCCGGGGCCATCCGCTCGAAATCGGGCGACAGACGCCGGCGGTAGGCGTCCATCGACTCCCCGATGACCGGTTCCCCCATCCCGACGTCCTCGTCCAGAAACGCCCCGCAGAGGGCCACGCTCTCGGGCCCCCGGTTCAGGGGCAGCACCCAGTCCCCAATGGCCTCGACCAAAGCCTGGGGCCTTTTTATACCGGACCGGAGGGCGAGCCGGCCGGAGGGCGTAAGGGTCCCCTCTGAAATCAGCCCGGCCTCGGTCAGGGCCGCGGTCCGGTGGGCAAAAGCTCGCTCGAGCCATGCGGGGTTTCGGGAATCCATGGCATCCGGAGCCGTCTCCACCGCCTGCATTAAATTTCGAAACCGTCGGGAGCCCCGGCCGTGGCACATCTCCGTGTGAGGACATGCTTCACAGGGCAGAAGCGATATCATCGCCTCGGTGGCCGCTTTTCTGGCTCTCAGCCAGGACCGGGCCTTCCCCGAGGCATGGGCAAGCTTCATCCCAACCCGGTCCACCGCCATCCGGGTCCGCAAATGGATGTCCCGGAGCCGGGCCACCGAGATCAGGTGGCCGCTGCACCGGGCCTCGGGCAACAGGTCCGCGCATTCAGCGTCCATCTCCCGAAGACAAAAGCTCCCGAAGGCCGGCTTCCGGGCTGCCGTATAGCCGCTCCGGAGCCGTTCCAACGGGTCTCCGGGCAGGGCATGAAGATATAAAACGGTCGGCACGGTGCAATCGAATGCGCCGGACGGGGAGACTCCGGTTTTCAAAAGATGATCCTTGACCCAGACCGGATCGGCCCCATCCACGTGGGGGACGACCACACAGCCGGCCTGCTCTGACGGCCCCCGGCCGGCCAGCCGGATTATCCGGTCGGCCTCCCACGGGTCCATCGGCTCGGGGGGGCCTTCGGTCTGCTCGGATGCCGTCGTTACCGTCACCACGGCGGCCACCGCCGTCTCCAACCCGGCCAGGGCAGACGGGGTTCCAAAAACCCAATCCAACGCCCCCAATGCCAGAAGCTGATCCACCAGCTCCCGCCACCCCAGACGGTGCCCGGAATGAATCCCGGCGGCCCGGCGGCTGATGGCCGACAGGAGCAGACGAGATTCCTTCAGCTCCGGATGCCGGTCCAGGATAGCGACCACGGCGGAATGGGTGAGAATCACACCTCGGGATTCACCGGTTTTCGGACAGGCGCTCACCGCCCGGTCGGCGGCCGCGCCAGAGGGCACCACGAGCAGGGCCGGAGCCATCTCCGCATCCCGCAAGATGTCGGTTAAACGCCGGACAGAGGACGGGTCTTTCAATCCGTCGGCGGGCCTATCCGCCCGAAGCTTTCGGGTCCGGTTGGACAGCCGCTTCCGGTCGGTCAGAGGGACCAGATCCCCGCCGGCGCCCATGAATGCCCCTACTCGCCTGGCCGGGTCCACCGGGGCCGCAACCGCGATACAGGGACGGCCTCGGCGTGCGGTCAGCCAGTCGGCCAGGGGGTCGGGGGCGGCCGCCCCGCAGAGGATCAGGATCAGGGCCGTCTCCGGATGGAGTGCCCCGAGGAGCAGCTCCATGGCCGGGCCGGCTTCGGGATGGTCAAGATAATGACCGCTGTCAACGACCACCAGATCCGGCGGGGAATGGCGAAGGTGGCGCTCGGGATGCCGCATCAGCTCGGAGAAGGGCCGGATATCGACGCCCGCGCTCTCGGTGTTGGATGGTGAGGGCAGGGCCAGGACGGTTCGGTGTCGAGCCACCGGTCCCAGGGCGATTTCCGGCCCCGTCATCAGGACTCGCCGGTCAGCAACCGCCCCGGCCAAAAGGGCCGCGGCCAGGCGGCGGGACCGGGCGAACCGGGGAAGGGTCACGATCCGGTCGGCTTCGGCCAGGCCGTTGATGCAATCGGCCAAAAAGGCCTCGACCGGGACCTCGGGCCGGGCCTTCCCATCCGGCTGGAGCGCCTTTTGGAGCTTGGGGTCGATGACCGGCCCCTCACCGCCGTTTTCGTTGGCGTCGGATTGGCCCATCAGCGGACCCCCTCGGCCTCAATGGATGGATTGACAATCTGGGTCATGAATCGGACTCCTTGGATTGCGAGTCGGGGCAGGCCATTGTCGGGCCTAACCCCACTGCTCCCCTTTCCCGCAAGGGAAGGAGAAGGATAGCGGATCGGGCATGATCATCGTCTGGACCGGTCCCTGAACAACGGAAATTGGCGCCGGTCGGTTCAGTGCATCCCAATCTTTAACACATAAAGTGGCCGAAACGATGATCGAGGCCAGCGGATCGAGCCGAAACCCGCGAGGTTTCCAAAACTCCGCGGGCCGCTCGGGGGTTCCCTTTTATGGCATGGAATGCCGTGCGGATCAAGACCGGGTTTTCAATCACCTCCAGCGGTGCTGGGTGGATTACTGCCGGGGGCGACACGAGTCGGAAACCAAGATATGCGAGCCGGCGGCCGGCCCGCGCCTGGGCCGGAGTCCTCTCAATGTCCGGCGGAGAACGCCAATGGTCTTTTGGCCCAATTCGTGCTAAGGTAAACCCCGCTCAACGGCTTACGCTGAGCAAACCGCTAATCGAATGCCCATCCTGTTCCGGGGGCTATTCCGTATCCATCGTATATTTCCCTTTCATGGTCTTGGGCCTGGATGTCACCGCCGAACAGACCACCAGCCACGGCCGGACTGATCTGGTGGGCCGGTTTGTCGGTTGGGGCCACGTGATCAGGATCAAGGTCCGGGGCTATCCGGAAAAATTCGCGGGTCAGCCCGCCTGACCGGCATCGAATTCAGCAAGACCGATCGCCACATCACCGTTTTGACACTGAGCCATTGGGAGTTTAATTGATGAGCCGGATTTGCCTGCACCGTCGCGCCAGACGTCAAGGTTGGAGTCGCGGTCCGTGGATCGTTTTCTGGATCGTTTTCTTTTGCATCCCGTTATGGGGACCGGCGCCGCGGGCGACGGCGGCGGACCCCGTTGACGGGATGGTCAAATTCGAGCATTTGACTCCACAAGAGGGTCTGGCCGGAGATTGCGTCCCCGCCATCCTCCAGGATCGATATGGATTTATCTGGATCGCCACCGAAAACGGCCTGAACCGCTATGACGGATATTCCTTCACCCTCTATCAGCATCAGCCGGAAGACCCCCGGAGCCTGAGCTACAGCCACATCAACGCTCTTTTCGAAGACGAGGAGGGGGTCCTCTGGGTGGGCACGGTGTATGGACTGAACCGATACGACCGAACCTCAGACGATTTTACCCGGTATCTCCACGATCCCGATGACCCGGAAAGCCTCGGCCACAACCGAATCCGCTACATCGACGGGGGCCAGGGGGGTGAGCTCTGGATTGCCACTATGGGCGGCGGGCTGAGCCGAATGAACCCCCGGACGGAGAGGTTCGAGCAATACCGCCACGACCCCGCCGACCCGGACAGCCTGAGCCACAACATAGTCTGGGTGGTCCACGTCGGCGCGAGCGGCACGGTCTGGGTTGGAACGACCGCCGGCCTGGACCGCTTCCACCCCGACACGGGGACTTTCGATCATTACCTCCACGATCCCGCCGACCCGTCGAGCATCGGTGGAGGGCAGGTCAATGCCATTTTGGAATCCGCGGACGGCACGGTCTGGGTGGGGACCCAGGAAGGGGGGCTGAGTCGCCTGGACCCGGAAAGTGGCCGCTTCGTCCATTTCGAGCACGCCACGGCCGGGCCGGCGTTCACAAACGGCAATGGGGTCAACGTCATTGCCGAGCGGCGGGATGGCTCCTTATGGATCGGCACTCAAAACGGGCTGAGCCGTCTGGACCCGGAGACCGACACATTCACTCACTATGAAAGTGAGCCCGGCAACCCTTATGGGCTTAATGACTCCGTGGTGATATCCCTGATGGAGGACCGGGAGAGCACTTTGTGGATCGGCACCTTGATCGGCGGCATCAACCGGCTGACTCGATTCGGACGGAAGTTCGCCCACTTTTACCACAACCCAAAAGCTCCCAATTGCCTGAGCAGCAACCAGATCCGGAGGATCCATGGAGATCGGGAGGGGAATCTCTGGATCGGGACGGTCGGCGGCGGGCTAAACCGGATGGACTCCCAGACCGGCCGATTCACCCATTATCTTCCAGAGCCCGGCAACCCCCGGAGCCTGAGCTCCGCCGTTGTCAACGCGGTGACCGTCGGTCGCGACGGCCAGATCTGGGCGGGGACCTGGGGCGGAGGGGCCTGCCGGTTGGACCCGGATACGGGGATCGTTACCCGGTACTCCCACGACCCGGCGGATCCGGAGAGCATCGGTGGCAATTATATCAACTGTTCTCTGGAGGACCCAGAGGGGCGGATCTGGGTGGGGACCTGGGGAGGCGGCTTGAGCCGCTTCGATCCGGACCGGGATCGGTTCGTCCGGTTTCGGCACCATCCCGCTAACCCGTCCAGCCTGGGGGATGATCGGGTCTTGGATCTTCTCCTGGACCGGAGCGGAAATCTCTGGATCAGCGTGGTGGGCCACGGCGTGGACCGCTACGATCCGGAAACCGAAAGCTTTATTCATTATCCGGATCGGGATCGCAATCCAAGCCCGGTCAACAGTCTCACCGTCCTCGACTTGTTCGAGGCCGCCGACGGGACCTTATGGATGGGCACCACCATCGGCCTTTATCGGCTTGACCCGGAAACCGGGACCTTTCACGCCCGGATCGGCGAAAAGGGTTTGCCGGCCCATGCGATTCGGTCCATCCTGGAAGATGACGCGACGCCGCCCCGCCTCTGGCTTGGCACGAACAGGGGGCTTTATCGCTTTGACCCGAAAACCGGAGACACTCGACGATACGACACCCACGACGGCCTTCAGGGAGACGCCTTTGTTTACCGATCATGCTGGAAAAGCCGGGACGGGGTTCTCTATTTCGGTGGAAACAACGGTTTTAACCGGTTTCACCCGGAGTCATTGACGGACAATCCGATGGCCCCGCCGGTGGTCCTGACCGGCTTTCGCCTTTTCAACCGGTCCGTGGCGATCGGGGGCGCTTCGCCCCTGCCGGGACAGCTTCACACCCTCGACCGGATCCGGTTGGACCACGATCAGAACACCATCGGCTTTGAGCTGGCGGCTCTGAGCTACATCGCTCCGGAGAAGAACCGGTTTGCCTACAAGCTTGAGGGGCTTGACGCGGACTGGATTCACGTGGGCAGTGACCGCCGCTTTGTCCAATACACTCATCTGGCCCCCGGCCGTTATACCTTTCGGGCTCGGGCCGCAAACCCCGACGGGATCTGGAACGAGACCGGCACCTCCCTGGAGATCACCATCACGCCGCCGTGGTGGGAAACCTTGCCGTTCCGGGCCGCGGTGATCCTGCTCATCCTCGGCGCCGTCTATGGCGGATTCCAATGGCGGGTCCATTCCATCCGAATCCGGAATCGGGAGCTCCAGCGTCAGGTGGCCGAACGGACCCATGATCTCAGTGAAAGCGAGGAGCGATTCGCCACGGTGGTCAACAGCATGGAAGCGATTCTGTACGTCGCCGACATGACGAGCTACGAGCTGCTGTTCATCAACGATTATACCCGTCAGCAATTTGGCGACGTGGTCGGCCGGATCTGCTGGCGGGCACTTCAATCAGGTCAGACCGGCCCGTGCTCGTTTTGCACCAATGCCGAGCTGGTCCGCGACGGAATGCCCACCGGGATTTACCAGTGGGAGCATCAGAGCAGCGTCACCGGCCGGTGGTACCACGTCCAGGATCGGGCCATTCGATGGACGGACGGCCGGCTGGTCCGCCTGGAGATCGCCCACGACATCACCCCGCGCAAGGAAGTGGAGCTGGCGCTGGACCAGGCTCGTCAGGATGCCGATGCCGCCCGCCGGGCCGCGGAGACGGCGAACCACGCCAAGAGCACCTTTCTGGCCAACATGAGCCACGAGCTCCGGACGCCCTTAAACGCCATCCTCGGCTTCAGCGAGCTGATGGCCGGGGATACCAACATCACCGCGGACCAGCGGGAGAATCTGAGAATCATCGGGTTCAGCGGCGAGCATCTGCTCTCCCTCATCAACAATGTGCTGGAGCTGTCCAAGATCGAGGCCGGCAAAATCACCCTCGAATCATCCGAGCTCGACCTTCACCAGATGGTCTCGGCGATTGAGGACATGTTCCGGTTGCAGGTCGAGGGCAGGGGGCTCGATCTGATCGTCGAGCTGGGGCCGGAGATGCCCCGGACCATCATTGCCGACGAGGGCAAGCTCCGGCAGGTCCTCATCAATCTTTTGGGCAACGCGGTCAAGTTCACACGGGAAGGCCGTATTACCTTGCAAGGAGCCGTCGAGGAAAATGCCCCCCTGGTGCTCCGCTTCGAGGTCGAGGACACCGGCGTGGGCATCGCGCCGGAGGAGCTGGACACGGTCTTCGAAGTTTTCGTTCAGACCGAAAGCGGACGGCAAATCGGTGAGGGAACCGGCCTGGGCTTGCCCATCTGCCGTGAGTACGTCCGGATGATGGGCGGGGACCTGACCGTGAGCAGCCGGCCGGGAGAGGGGACCTGCTTCCGGTTTATGATTCCGGCCGTGAGGAGCGACGCTCGGGATCTATCGCCCCAGACCTGCTCAACCCAGGCGGTGTCCCTGGCCCCGAACCAGTCCGCCCCGGACGGCGGTCTCTACCGGATACTGGTGGTCGATGACGTGGATGCCAACCGCCAGCTCCTGGTCAGCCTGCTCAACCGCTTGGGGCTGTCGGTGCGCGAAGCGGTCAACGGCGAGGATGCGGTGGCGACTTATGAAAGCTGGCGGCCCCATCTGATCTGGATGGACATCCGGATGCCGGTTCTGGACGGGTACGCGGCCACCCGGCAAATCCGAAGCCGGCAGGGGGGCGCCGATACCGTGATCATCGCCGTTACCGCGGGCGTCTTCGAGGAGCAACGGGCCGAAGTCCTGGCGGCCGGATGCGATGATTTCGTCCGAAAACCGTTCCGGGAAACCCATATCCTGGACATGATGCAGCGGTATCTCGGCTTGCGGTGTCTCCATGAGGACGAGGAAGCTGATCCGATTTGCGAGGATAACGTCGATCCCGCAAAACTGCCCAACCCCGCCGACGTTCTTTCCGATGAAACCCTGAAGGACCTGGAAAGGGCCGCGCGCACCGGCGAGTTTTTTCGGATTCTGGAGATCTCTAAGGGGATTCAGGCTCATAACCCCGACCTCGCCGGGATTCTGGAACGCTGGGCCAATGAATTCAATTACGCCGAGATCCTTTCCTGGATCAATGGAGGGGGGGAAAGCCCAAGTCCGGCCGACTGACCGCGTGC
>CAYNGG010000154.1:0-9113 GCA_964396575.1 uncultured Desulfobacteraceae bacterium
CCTCGCCGGCCAGCCCTCTCTTACGCGATGGCCGGGGAAAAGTCAAATCCCGGCTTCGGACCCGAAACCCAATCCCAAAAAGGATCGTCGGGGCGGCGGGCTGGGGGGAGGGGTTAGGCGAGGCTGAAAGAATTGCCCAACAGTATCATAGACCTCCGAGGTTTCCAAAGTTTTGGAAACCTCGGAGGTCTGACTTGGACCCGGCCGACGGACGTTAGGCGACCGGAAAGAGGACCTCCACCCGGGTCCCCTCATCGGCCTCGCTTTCGACTTTGATCGCGCCCCGGTGCTTGCGGACGATCCCCAGCACGGCCGAGAGCCCGAGCCCCCGGCCCATCACCTTGGTGGTGAAAAACGGATCAAAGATCCGGGACCGGGTGTCGGAGTCCATGCCGTGACCGGTATCGGTCACCGTCAGGGTGACGTACTCGCCGGCCTCGAGGTCCTCGTCGAGGTAAGGCTCGGCAAGGTACTCCCGGTTGGCGGTCTTTTTCCCGGTGCTCAGCGAGATGGTCCCTCCCGTCTCGCCCAGAGACTCCGAGGCGTTGGTCAAAATGCTCACCACCAACTGTCGGAACTGGTCGGTATCGAGAATCACCGTGGGCAGGCCGTCGGCGAGGTCGAATTCCAGCCGGACGGATCGGGAAACGGAGACCTCCAGCATGGGCGTCATCTCCCGAATGAGAGCAGACAGGTTGACCGGACCCGGTTTCATGGGCATCTGCCCCCGGTAGATCAGGATCTGCTGGATGATCTCCCGGGCCCGCATTCCGGCCTTGAAGATTTCCTTCATGGAGTGCTGTTGTGGAGAGCCGGAGGGCAGCTCCGACAGGACCATCTCGGTATGGCCCAGGATCACCGACAGGAGATTGTTGAAGTGGTGGGCCACGGCCCCGGCCATGACGCCCAAGCTCTCCATTTTCTGGATGTACTGGATATGGGCGTCCATCTCCCGGCGCTGGGCCTCCATCCGTTTCCGTTCGGTGATGTCGTGAACCACGGCGGAGATGGCCTGTCCCCCGCCATAGGAGATGAGGGTGGCGTTGACCTCCACTGCCAGCAACTCCCCATCTTTCCGCCGATACCGGCGTTCTCCCAGGGCATAGCGGCCCGCTTCGATCACCGCCCGGATATTCGCATCGATCCCGTCGCGCCCGTCCGCCACCAGGTCGTAGAGTGTCAACTCCGCCGCATCCGCCGGCGTGTATCCCAGCAATCGGGTAAAGCCGGGGTTGATCTCGATGATCCGGCCGGTGTCGATGTCGAAGATGTAGATGGCCTCGATGGCCTGAGAGACCACGGCGTGGTACCGCTCCTCGCTCTCCCGGAGCTTCCGGTCCATCTCGTGCTTGTAGAGGGCCATCTCGATGGTGGCCCGAAGCTCCTTGTCCCGGACCGGCTTGACCAGATAGCCGTGGGGCTCGGTCCGCTTGGCGCTCTCCAAAAGGGCGTCGTCCGAGTAAGCCGTGAGATAGACCACCGGGACATCCCACTGCCGACGGATGGCCGTTGCCGCCTCGACGCCGGTCATCCGGCCCTCCAGCCGGACATCCATCAGGATCAGGTCCGACGGGAAGGCCGCGGTCCGTTCCACCGCTTCTTCGCCCGAGGAAACCGACTCGGTCGCATATCCCCAGCTTGTTAAGGTGTCCTCCATCCGGGCCGCGATAATCCCGTCATCTTCAACCACCAGAATCCGCTTCTCACCCATCACCTCTCCTCTCCTTCGCCGTCACCGCCAGTATAGACTTCCGGGGGTAGAGCGAGATTCATCATCATGCGCCGGGCATCCTTCATTATGTAATTTACATTTGCTCGCAAAGTGGCAGCGGCATCCCGGCGCTGAAAGGAGCGGCTGGAAGCCGCTTCCACAAAGTGTAAACTACTTTTTGCGGATTTTGAAGGATGCCATGCGCCGCTTTCATTCTTTCATTCCAGGCCGCCGGGCGGATGGGCGACCGGGTGAACGTCGTCACTCGCCGTACCGCAAGGAAATCGGACCGAAAACCGGGTACCGGCCTGGCAATCGAGCCTGAGCTCGCCCCGGAGCTGATGGGCCAGAATCCGAACCAGCCGGAGTCCCAAAGAGGAGCTGTTCTCCCAATCGAAGTCATCGGGCAGGCCGACGCCGTTGTCAGCCACCGAAATGACGCAGCCCTGCTCGTCCTGAGTCAGGCGGACCCGAATCTCGGGTTCGTCCGAAGCGGACGCCCCCAAGTCGGGAAAGGCATATTTGAGGGCGTTCGTGAGCAGCTCGGTCACGATGAGGCCGCACGGGATCGCCGTTTCGATGGCCAGGTACACGGCCTCTACATCGACGGATATCCGAACCCCGGCGATTCCGTGAAGACGACCGATGTCACCGATCAGCCGACCGAAATAGGCCGCGGCATCAATCCGGGCGAGCTGTTCCGACTCATAAAGGTCTTCGTGAACAAAGGCTATGGTTCTGATTCGCTCCTTGAGCTCAGCCAAATCAACGGTTTTCGATGCTCCCCCGTCATCGGAAGCCATCATGTCGATCAGCGAGATAATCACATTGAGGTTGTTTTTCACCCGGTGATGGATTTCGCGGAGCAGGACATCCCGCTCGGCCAGGCTCTCCCGGAGCTGATCCTCGGCCAGCTTTTTATCCGTCACATCCCGGACGTAAATGATGGTGGATGTCAGCTCGCCGGTGTCCGGATGGTAGAGCGGAAACCCGTAGAGCTCGACCCACCCCGAGGGCCGGCCATCCGATTCCGTCAGGGGCAGCAAGGTGCTGGACGGCTTCCCGGTCTCGATGGCCCGCCGGCAGGGGCATTGATCGCGGTGCTCGATACACTGTCCACCGAAAAACGCATGATAGCATTTCCGGCCCTCGATGGCCCGGCCGCCGGCGTACCGGGTTCGAAGGGCGGCGTTGACCCGGACGATCCGAAAGTCCAGGTCCAGCACGCAGATCCCGTCCTGAATACTCTCGAAAACATTGCTCAAAAAGGCCTCGCTCTCCTTTAAGGCCCGCTGGGTCCGCTTCCGCTCCGTGATATCCTGGACCACCGTCATAATGACCGGCTCCGGCAGGTAGCGGGAAATTGCAACATTGAGGCTGACGTCGATCAGATGTCCGGCTTTGTGCCGGAGCCGGATTTCCATTCCCCGCACCGGCTCGCCCCGGCCGATCCGCTCCAACACCGCATTCCGATCGCCCGGGCGCTCGTACACATCATAGACGTTGATTCGTCCGAGGTCGGCTTCCGTGTAGCCGAGCATCTCCCGAAGCCAGGGGTTCCAGGAAAGAATACGCCCTCCACGGTCGGACAGTCCGACACCCAGGGGGATGGTGTCGAATAAGGTTCGATAGCCAAGCTCTGATTCCGAAAGCCGTTGCTCCGCCCTTTTCAGCTCGGTGATGTCGGAAAAAATCCCGAAGGCTCCCATATACTGACCGGTTTTGTCGCTGAAGCGGGGCGTGCCGGTCACCCGGACGGTCCGCCGGCTTCCGTCCGGCCGGACGATCTCCAGCTCGTAAATCCCCCGCTTTCCCCGGCGTCGTTCCGCTGTCTCAGAGAGGACGACGGCAAGCTGATCAGGGGTGGTAAACTCCCGGAGGTTCCGGCCGATCAGGTCGTTCCGCTCCACGCCGAAGATCTCCGCCGCCGCCGGATTGGCAAAGGCAAACCGCTCGTCTTCATCTACGATCCCGACCCCTTCGCCGACGTTGGCAATAAGGGTCTTTAAAAGCGACTCCCGCTCGGCAATCCCGTTTTCCGCCAGCTTCCGCTCCGTGATGTCACGGGAGACCACGGCGACATGGCTGATCGGGCCGTTGATGTCCGGGTAGGGGTAGTAGATCACCGAGTAGTACCGTCGCTCCTGGCCGGGAAACGTGAACCAGGCGTCGTATTGAACCTCCTCGCCGGCAAAACAGCGGTCAAGGTTTTTCTTGATGATCTCCTTAAACGCCTCTTTCCCCCAGACCGACGCCACCGTGCCGCCGACAATCTCCCCCGGCTTTTTCTGATGGGCCTCGCAATAGGCACGGTTGGCCACCTCGTAGATATAGTCTCGATTGATCAGGGTCATGAATTCCCTGGAGGCATTGGCGATGAAGGCATACCACCTCTCGGTGATCGGGCCGAGGTTTGCGGGCGCGGTTGCCGGATGGTTCGCAGTCGGTGCGTTTTCGTTCTGGAATGCCGACAGCCTGGCCTCGGCCTCCGCAAGCGACTGTTTCAGCCGGTGGTTTTCCAAAGACAGCTCGATGACCGCCTGGAGAAGGGGCCGTTCCACCGGCTTGACCAGATAATCAACGTTTTTTCGAAGGCGCCGCCGAGCCAGCAGGTCATCCTCGAACGCGGTGACGAAGAGAACCGGCAAGCTCCGGCGCGCCTGAATGTAATCGGCGGCCCGGATGCCGTCGATCGGACCCGGAAGATAGTAATCCATCAGGACCAGTTGGGGCCGGTGGTCATCCAGATAGGCGATGGCGGATTCCCCGGATGTCCTGACCGCCGCCGCATAGCCGATGGCCTCAAGCTCCTCGCGGATAAAAGCAGCGGTGACCGGCTCGTCTTCAACCAATAAAATGCTAGGCTGTTTCATACTTGCCTGAATCGACCGGCGATTCGGCCGGCGCGAAAGTCAAGGTAAATGTTGTCCCGGCTTCGGCGGCCAGGGTCAGGGTTCCTTTGAGCTGGCGGGCGAGGATGTTCACCAGCCGGAGCCCCAAAGAGCTCGCTTGCCGCCAGTCCATATCGGCCGGCAGGCAGACCCCGTTGTCGGAAACGGTCAGAATCAGGTTTTCCGCCGCCGAAGTCAGCCCGATCCGGATCTCACACGTCTCCGACGAGGAATCCTCATTGGGCCGTCCCGCCGGGAAGGCGTATTTCAGGGCGTTGGTGACCAGCTCGTTGACGATCAGCCCGCAGGGCACGGCCGTGTCGGTTCCGAGGGAGATCGACGACACCGACAGGCACAGCCGGATATCCCGGGCCTCGAAGACCTCGAAGAGATCCCGCCCCAAGGTCTCGAGATACCCTTTGGCATCGATCCGGGCAAGGCTTTCGGACTTGTACAGGTCTTCATGGACCAGGGCCATGGCATGGACCCGCTCCCGAAACTCCCGAAACGAGCTGATGATCCGAGGGTCGGAAAGATTGTCCGTCTGCATGTCCACCAGGGAGACGATCACGGCGAGGTTGTTTTTCACCCGATGGTGGATCTCCCGGAGCAGAACGTCCTTTTCGGCTAATGCCCGGCGCATCCGGTCATCCATGGCCTTTTGGGCGGTGATGTCCGTCACGAAACCCTCCAGATGGGCAGGTTCTTTGTCCTCCGTCCGGACCCGCCGAAGCAGCAGGGATGCGATCAGAATACTCCCGTCCTTCCGCCGATAGCGGTTTTCATACCGCTGCCATCCGCCGGCCTTTATAACTTCGGAGACGATCTCGCACCGGCGGGGCGGCTCGACGTAGAGGGCTTCGGAAATGCTCGTCCGGTTGACGGCGGTTTTCATCTCCGTCGGCGAGTCGTATCCCAGCATCCGGGCCAGATGGGGGTTGACCTCGATGAATTTGCCGTTGGTGGTTGAATAGAAGACCCCGATGGGGGCACTTTCAAACAGGTTCCGATACCGGCGCTCGGTATCCGCCAAAGCGTTTTCCATCCGACGCAGATCGGTCACGTCGAGCATCACGCCCACTATGCCGGCCACGGCTTCCCGGCCGTTGGTAAAGGTGGACTTGTAGAACACGACCTCCCGAAGCCGGCCGTCGGCATCGGAGACAACTCCTTCGTATTGCTGGACGCCGGGATTCCGAATCAGGTCCAGATCCTTTTGGAAAAAGACATCGGCCAGATCCCGAGACGCGACATCGTAAACCGTCCGCCCCACAATGGCCTTTTTGGGTTTCCCGATGATTTCCTCGAAAGCCCGGTTGCATCCCATGTAACGGCCGTCGGTGTCCTTATAGAAGATCGGGCTGGGGATCGCCTCCAAAACCGTTTCGAATAGCTTTCGGGTGTCGGCCAGCCGCTCCTCGGCCGCCTTCCGCCGGCTGATGTCCCGGAAGATCCCCTGGACCATCATCCGGCCGCTGAGCTTCAGGCTCCGGGCCACGATCTCCACCGGCACCCGGACCCCGTCCGACCGGAGCACGAAATTCTCGTAAGGAGCCGTTGTGCCGTTGGCGGCCGTCAGGCGGCAGTGGTGACGGAACATCTCCTCCAATGGCCCCCGCATCTCCTCGGGGTGAAGCTCGGAAAAGTGGATGCCGATGATCTCGTTGGCGCGCTTCCGGAGCAGAAAGCAGCCGGATCGGTTGACGTCGATGATCCGCCCGGTCTCCGGGTCGGCGATGAAGATGGCATCCGGGGCCTCCTGGAAGACCGTCCGCATCTCGATTTCGCTGTCGGTGAGGGCCTTGAGCGCCTCGTCGCGCTCCATGAGCAGATGATGGTATTCCACCGCCCGGTCCACCGTCCGGATCACCTCATCATAGGAAAACGGCTTGGTGAGATAGTCGTAAACCCGTTTCCGAAGGGCGGCGACCGAGGATTCCACCGAAGCGTAGCCGGTGATCAGGATGATGGCGGTCCTCGGCCACTTGGACTGAATCCGGTCGATGACCTCAAACCCGTCCATATCCGGCATGACGATATCCAGGACGACCACTGGATAGCTCCCGCCGGCCATCCGGTCGAGGGCCTCCCGTCCACTGGATACGGTGTCGCAGACGTAGCCGTGCCGATGCAGCATTGATTTCAGGTTGTCGAGAATCAGCTCCTCATCATCGACGATGAGGATGCGTGACGGATAATCCATCGGGGGTCTCCGGCGGGTTTGTCAAATACTCCGTCTAAGAGTTATCATAAAGGGGTATCGCAATCAAACCGAAACCGGGAGCGAATGCGATTCATTCTTTTGATGGAATTCATCCAAGCCGCCTCGAAGTCCGTCTCCGCCGACCATCCATCGGCTTGACGAAGTGCCCGGCAAAGGGTAAAAGGCCGCTTGAGATGCAGCTTACAGCAATTGGAGGCAATGATATGGACTACTTTTTCAACCCCGCCGGCATCGCGCTGGTCGGGGCTTCGGCCAACCCCTTGAAGGGGGGCAACGCGATTTTGAAAAACCTGATCCGGGGCTTTTCCGGGGGGATCTACCCGGTCAACCCCCGATACGACGAGATCGAGGGGACTCGTTGCTATCCATCCGTCTCAGCGGTCCCCGACCCGGTGGATTTGGCGATTGTCTTTGTGCCGGCCAACCGGGTGCCCGATGTGATCCGGGCCTGCGCCGACCGGGGCATCCGGGGCGTGATGATCGAATCCGGTGGGTTTGCCGAGACCGGACCGGAGGGAGCCGCCCTCCAGGACCAGCTCACGAGTCTGGCCGCCGAAACGGGAATCCGTCTCTGGGGCCCCAACTGCATGGGGCTGGTGGACACGGTCCGGCGGCATGTCTTTTCCTTTGTTTCCCCCGTGATCTGGGAGACCGGCCTCACCCCAAGCCCGGTTTCCCTGATCGTCCAGAGCGGGATGCTTTCGGGAGCCTTTCTCATCGACCTGATGACCCACGGCGTCATGGGCATCAGCAAAGTCTGCTCCATCGGCAACAAGATCGACGTGGACGAATGCGAGCTGCTCGAGTATCTCATCAATGACCCGGACACCGGGGTGATCGGACTCTATCTGGAGGCGATCCCGGAGGGCCGGCGATTCATGGACCTTTGCCGATGCTCCGAAAAGCCGGTGGTGATTCTGAAAGGGGGCCGGAGCGCCGTCGGGTCGAAGGCGGCCATGAGCCACACGGCCAGCCTGGCCGGAGATGGGGCCGTGATCGACGGGGCCTTTGCCCAGGCCGGGGTCATCCCGGTCAGTGATTTCAAGGAGATGACCGACGTCTGCCGATCCCTGGCCGCCTTTCCCGACCTCCCGGCCGGGGCGAGTGGGCGGGTGGCGGTCCTGACCTACACCGGCGGCGCCGGGATCGTTTCGGCCGACCTCATGGAGCCCCGGGGACTTTCAGTGGCCGGGCTCTCCGAGGAAACCCGGTCCGCTCTCGCCACCGTCTTCCCGGATTGGATGCCGGTCTCCAACCCGGTGGACCTCTGGCCGGCCGTGGAGCGAAACGGGGCCGAGACAACTTACAACGCCTCGGTTAAAGCGGTCTGCGCCGACCCGTCGGTGGACGCGGTCCTCATCCACGCCTTTGCCGGGGGCTTTGCGCTCAACCCGGACCTCGAGACAATCGTCGGAGCGGCCCGGACCGCGGGCAAGCCGATCTTCTGCTGGCTGCTGGGCAGTCAACCGGACGCCGAAACCTTCCGCGACCGGGCTCAGGCCCTGGGGATGCCGGTCTTCGGGGAGCTGGACCGGGCGGTCCGGTGCATGGCCGCGCTGTTCGACCATCACCGGAGCCTCGACCGAACCCGTCACCCCGCTCCGTCGAGCGGCTCCGAATCATTCCCCGAGAACCTCGCCGCTGACCTGCCGGCCGGCGCCGGGGTTTTAGATGAGCTTGACGCCAAACGGCTCCTGGCAAAGGTGGGCGTCCCGGTGGTGGCCGAACAGGTCATCGAATCCGCCGACGCGGCGGCCGATGCCGCCGAGACCCTGGGCTATCCAGTGGTGGCCAAGGGCCTGGTGCCCGGCGCAATCCACAAAACCGAAGGCGGGCTGGTGCGGCTGGGACTCGGTTCGGCCGAGGCGGTACGTGAGGCGGTTGACGCCCTAATCGCCCTGGCCGGCGACCGGGGCCGGGTCATTCTCCAGGCCCAGGTTCAGGGTGAGATCGAGCTGATCGCCGGGCTGATCCGGGACCCCCAGTTCGGACCCTGTGTGATGTGCGGCTTCGGCGGGGTCCTGGCCGAAGCCATCGGCGACGTGAGATTCGCCCTCGCCCCCTTGAGCCTCGATGACGCTTTCCGCCTCATCGACCGGCTCCGGGGTCAAACCCTTTTGAACGGCTTCCGGGGGGCGCCCCCG
This sequence comes from uncultured Desulfobacteraceae bacterium, assembly GCA_964396575.1. Lineage (GTDB taxonomy): Bacteria > Desulfobacterota > Desulfobacteria > Desulfobacterales > JAABSP01 > CAYNGG01. Next base: position 8,971 of record CAYNGG010000154.1, read on the forward strand.
GTGGACCGGGAGGCCCTGGCCCGGATTCTGGTATCCATCGGGAACCTGGGCGCGGCCCTTCCCCGGATCACCGAAATCGACGTCAACCCCCTGATGATCGCGGCCGGCCAGCCGGTGGCGGTCGATGCCACGGTGGTGGTGGA
>CAYNGG010000155.1:0-9097 GCA_964396575.1 uncultured Desulfobacteraceae bacterium
CTAACGTTCGTGGCGGCCAGCCTCGGCCTCGGCGTGGCCGTGGGCCTGTTCTACTTTGGCGGCCTCTGGTGGACCGTCCGCCGGATTCCCGCCAGCCGCCGGCCCGGGCTCCTGGTGCTGGGGAGCTTCTGGGTCCGGACCGGCGTCGGGGCGGCGGCCCTGATCCCTCTGGCAAAAGCCGGGTGGCCGCCGCTGGTGGCGGCCCTGGCCGGGATTCTGTCCGTCCGGATCGCCGCCGTCCGCCTTTGTGCTCCAAGACCCCGGCCGGATGAAAGGCGGGCGGCATGAGCTTCATGGATATCAAGGATATCAGCCCCGACGCGGTGGTTTTCTGGAGCTGGCGGTTCGTGGAGATCAACGCCACCCTGGTCTTTACCTGGGGCGTCATGGCCCTTTTGGTGATCGGGTCGCTGCTGGTCACCCGGCGGCTGTCGTCGGATGAACGAATCAGCAGGTGGCAGAATCTTTTGGAGATCATCGTGGACGGGATGCGCTCCCAGATCCGGGATATCAGCGGCGGCGGCCGGCCGGACCGGTATCTCCCCCTGGTGGGGACCCTGTTTGTCTTTATCGCCACCTGCAATCTCCTCACGGTGGTCCCCGGCTACGAATCGCCCACCGCGTCCCTGTCCACCACGGCGGCCCTGGCCTTGTGCGTCTTCGTGGCGGTGCCCCTGTTCGGGATTCTCAGCCGGGGGCTCGGCGGGTATCTCCGGCTCTACGTCCGGCCCACGGTCTTCATGCTCCCCTTCAACATCATGGGGGAGCTGTCCCGGACCCTGGCCCTGGCGGTCCGGCTTTTCGGCAACATCATGAGCGGGTCGAAGATCGTGGCCATTCTCCTGGCCATCGTCCCGCTTGTTTTTCCGGTGGTTATTCAGGTCCTGGGGCTGCTCACCGGACTCATCCAGGCTTACATCTTCGCGGTCCTGGCCATGGTTTACATCGCATCGGCATCCCGGGCCCGCCGGGAGCGGGAGGGCGCCGCGTCGGAATCAACGGAGGCGGAATGACAACCGTCATCCCGTCCAAGGAGGTTTTATGGACAGCATCAGTCTCATCGGCATGGCGTCGGTGATCACCGCCGGTCTGACCATCGGGATCGGCGCCATCGGCCCGGCCCTCGGCGAGGGCCGGGCGGTGGCCAACGCCTTGAGCGCCCTGGCGCAGCAGCCCGACGAGGGCAATACCATCACCCGGACCCTGTTCGTGGGGCTGGCGATGATCGAGTCCACGGCCATTTACTGCTTCGTGATCTCGATGATCCTGATCTTCGCCAATCCCTTCTGGGACCACGTGATCGCCCGGGCGGGGGGGTGATGCCGTGCTGATCAACTGGTTCACCGTGGTCGCTCAGATTGTCAACTTCCTGATCCTGGTGGCGCTCCTCAAGATCTTTCTCTACGACCGGATCATCGCCGCCATGGACCGCCGGGAGCAGCGCATCCAGTCCCGGCTCGAAACGGCCGAGGAAAAACGGGCCGAGGCCGAGCGGGAGCGACGGACCTACGAAGGGAGGCGACGGGAAATGGAAGCCAAGCGCGACGAGATGCTCAAGTCGGCCCGCGAGGAGGCCGAGGAAAAACGAGAGGCGCTCATCGGAGCCGCCCGCGAGGAGGCCGAAGCCCTTCAGAAACGGTGGCGGGAGTCCCTCGAAGCCGACCAGGAGGCCTTTCTCCGGGAGCTCCGGGAACAGGCCGGCCGAGGGGTTTACGAGGCCGCCCGCCGGACCCTCAAGGACCTGGCCCGGGCCGACGTCCACGCCCAGGCCGTGGACCTCTTTCTCGAGCGGCTCGACGGGCTCGACAACGACGAGCGCCAGGGGATGGCAAAATCGGCGGCGGCCGAAGGCCGGCTCCGGGTCCGGACCGGCTTTCCCGTCAGTGACGCCCAGCGGGATCGGATTACCGAGGCCATCCGGTCCCTTTTCGGGGACCAGGCCGAAGGCGTGGATCTGGATTTCGAGACCGACCCCGACCTGATCCTGGGGATTTCGCTCCGGACCGCCGACCGGAAGCTGGCCTGGACCGTCGCGGACTACCTGGCCGACCTCGAAAAAAAGGCCCGCCGGGCGTTGGACGAGCAGGCGAGTCGAGAGGCCCGATCATCGGCGGAGAACGATGAAGCGGCCGGGGATGGACCGGGGGATTCAAGGGCGCCGGAGAGCGGTTCCGATGACGAATAGCCGGGAAAACCCGTTGACCGGGGCCATCGAGACCGCCTTTTCGGTCTTCCACCAGGTCCTTGAGGACCACCAGCCGACCCTGGCGGTGGAATCGGTGGGGACGGTGACCTCCGCCGGCCACGGCATCGCCCGGGTCCGGGGGCTCGCCGGGGTCCGCAACGAGGAGCTTCTCGATCTGGGCGACGGCCTTACGGGGCTCGCCTTCAATGTGGACGAGCGGGAGACCGGGGTCATTCTCCTCGGGGAGAGCGAGCGGCTGGCCGCCGGTGACGAGGTCCGGCGGACCGGCCGGGTGATCGATGTCCCGGTGGGCGAGGGCCTCGTGGGGCGGGTGGTGGACGCGACCGCCTCGCCCCTGGACGGCCGGGGGCCGTTGTCGGCCGACGAGCGGCGTCCGGTGGAGCGTCCGGCTCCGGCCATCATGGACCGGTCCCCGGTCACCGTGCCGCTCCAGACCGGAATTAAGGTGGTGGACGCCCTGATTCCGGTGGGCCGGGGACAGCGGGAGCTGATCCTCGGCGACCGCCAGACCGGGAAAACGGCCATTGCCCTCGATACGGTCTTGAATCAGCGGGACGGGGAGGTGATCTGTATCTACTGCGGCGTGGGCAAGCGGGGCTCGGCCGTGGCCAAGCTCATCGCCGACCTCCGCCGGCACGGCGCCATGGACTACACCACCGTGGTTCTGGCCACCGAGGACGACCCGCCAGGACTCCAGTACATCGCCCCTTACGCCGCCACCACCATGGGGGAGTATTTCACCGAGCGGGGCCGGGATGTCCTGATCATCTACGACGACCTGACCCGTCATGCCCGGAGCTACCGGGAGCTCTCGCTCCTGCTCCGCCGGCCGCCGGGCCGTGAGGCCTATCCCGGCGACATCTTCTACATCCACTCCCGGCTGTTGGAGCGGTCCACCCATCTCCGGGACGAGAACGGCGGCGGGTCCCTGACGGCCCTGCCCATCGTCGAGACCGAGGCCCAGAACCTCTCGGCCTACATCCCCACCAACCTCATCTCCATCACCGACGGGCAGATCTACCTCTCCCCGGACCTCTTCCAACAGGGGATTCTCCCCGCCGTGGACGTGGGCCGGTCCGTCTCCCGGGTCGGGGGCAAGACCCAGTTGCCGGCCTACCGGACCGTGGCCGGGGACCTCCGGCTCTCCTACTCCCAGTTCACCGAGCTGGAATCCTTTGCCCGGTTCGGGACCCGGCTCGACGCCGAGACCCGAAAGACCCTCGACCGGGGGCGGCGGGTCCGCGAGATCCTCAAGCAGCCCCAGTACGAGACCCTCCCGGTCTGTGAGCAGATCGCCGTGCTGCTGGCCGTCAACCGGGGGGCCTTTGACGAAATCCCGTTGTCGGCCATCGACGACGCGGCCGAACAGCTCCGGGAGATCGTCCGGACCCGGCTGACCGAGCTCTGTGACCGGATCACCGCCGGGGAATCCCCGTCGGACGAGGACATCCGGGTGATGCTCGACGCGGCCCGGAAGGCGGCCCAGGCGGCGGCGCCGGAAAGGGCCGAGGCGGAAGCCGATGCAGACGCTTGAGGGGCTGAAACGGAAGATCCGCTCCACCGAGGACCTCGGATCGGTGGTCCGGACGGTGAAGTCCCTGGCGGCGGTGAGCATCCGTCAGTACGAGCGGGCCGCCGAGTCCCTCGCCGACTACAGCCGCACGGTGGAGATGGGGCTTCAGGCGGTCCTTCGAAGGGGCGGCGGGGCCCGGGTGAGCGGCCGGGAAGCCCCGGCCCGGCGGGTCGGGGCCATCATCTTCGGCTCCGACCAGGGGATGTGCGGCGCCTTAAACGACACCATCGTCTCCCACGCCCGGTCGGTCATGGATCAGTTGGAAATCCCCCCGGCGGACCGGTCCCTGGTGGTGGTGGGCGAGCGGGCCCGGGGGCTCCTGGATGGGGACGATGCCGCCGGGATCGACGGGCTCGGCGTCCCCGGCGCCGTCTCCGCCATCACCTCGGCCGTCCGGGAGCTGCTCCAGCGGATCGAAGCCTGGGGCGACCGGGCGGCCCACGTCTATCTCTTTTACAACCGCCGGACCGGGGCCGCCGGGTTCACCCCCGAAACCCTGGCCCTGCTCCCGGTGGACGCCGCCTGGCTGAAACGGCTCCGGTCCCGGAAATGGCAATCCCGGTCCCTGCCGCTTTTCACCATGGACCCGGACGCCCTCTTTTCCGCCCTCATCCGGGAATATCTCTTCGTCTCCCTCTACCGGGCCCTTGCGGAGTCCCTGGCCAGTGAAAACGCCAGCCGGCTGGCGGCCATGCAGGGGGCGGAGCAGAACATCGACGCACGCCTCGGCAACCTTCGGGACCAGTTCCACCAGAACCGGCAGATGAGCATCACCGGGGAGCTCCTCGATATCGTCAGCGGGTTCGAGGCGTTGGAATCGGGGGAGGGGGATCAACCCGCCTGACCCGTCCCGGCGATAGGCCTGACACACAATTGATACCGGGATCGATGAACCCCCCGCCAACCGGTGTTGCCCCGAAACTAGAGACCTACGAGGTTTCCAAAACCTCGTAGGTCTTTAATCGCACCGGTGTGCGGCGCTCCCAAAGGGGGCGGAACCACCATTTCGAGCCGTAGGGGCGGCCCCCCGTGGCCGCCCTGGCCCCGCGCGGACATAAGGAGGGCAGGCACGAGGCCGGGGCGGAAAACCGCCGTTGCATTTTTTTATTGACATAAAATGGCGGCTTCGATATGATTATTAAATTTTGGTTATTGAATTGACGAGACCATCAACCACTATTCAGTGAGGAACCATGACTGAGGATTTGACTTTCGAGCTCGGCAATGACCCGGTTCGATTCACCCCGGACGGACGGGTGGCCGTCATTGATGCCATCCGGGCCGTCAGCGATACCGAAGGGGCGGACTCGCTCTGGCGAGAGCTCACTGCCGCCCATCCCGATCTGCTCATGCGGTGCGACCAGTTCGCCTTTCCCCGCCAGCAAAGTTCGGTCCCGGTAGCCGACAGCGACGGGTGGGACCATATCCAGGCCACCCTCTTCGATTACATCCTGGAGCACCATTTCAACTGATGCCACGCCGCCCTCCCGCTGTTCGATGTTCCCGCCCGGCGGACCGGATGACGGTGGCAGCGGCTTCCAGCCGGCGATTTCAGCGCCGGGATGCCGCTGCCGTTTTGAGAGCAAATGTAAAGTCATGATTAAGAATGCCAAAAAATGACTTGAAAAAAAAGGAAAATGGGTACAAGATAGTCCTTTAAAGCGGAATCGCGGACTCGCCGACGACGACGGATGACGGGGACTTACGGATGATACAACCCGATTCAGCGGCCCGAACGCACCCAACGGCCTCGGCTGGATGGCGCCGATGGGTCTGGGCCTTTGCCCTGGCCGCCCTGCTGCTCCACCTGCCGGCCCCGCTGTACGTGCCGCCGACCGCCGACCCCCCTCGCAAGCTGACCTTCACCATCAACGACGTGCCCGCTTACCTGAACGGCCTGCCCGCTCCCATTCGGAACCAGGCGAGCTTCTGGGAGGTCCGGTTCATCCCCGACGGCCTCATCCCCGACCCCCCGTTCCGCTTCCCCCGCCCCGCGGCTCTGGCCCCGGCGGTGACCTTCTGGCGGGACGTCTTCACCCGCTACACCCGACGCCAGATCATCATCCACGATGACTGGTACCTGAATGTCATCTACGCGGTGGTTGACCTCGATGAAGGCGGCTGGAAGGCGGTCCGGGAGGTCAAGCAGTCTTACACCGAGATCCTGGAGGCCATGGCCCCCAAGTGGGAGCACCCCGACCGGATGACCCCCGAGGAGCGGGCCATTTACGACCGGTTTGCCGAATTCCCCGAAGCGGCTCGCTTTTCCAAGCGGGATGCCGCCGGCCGGGTCCACGCTCAGATGGGCCAGGCTGACAGCATCCGCCAGGGGATCGCCTTTTCCGGGCGCTACATCGGGGCCATGCGGCGGGTTTTCAGGGAGGCCGGCCTTCCGGTGGAGCTCACCTGCCTGCCCGTGGTCGAGTCGGCTTTCAACCCCGCCGCCGTCTCTTACGTCGGGGCCGCCGGGATGTGGCAGTTCATGCCGGCCACCGCCCGTCAATTCGGCCTCGATGTGGGTCACCCGGTGGATGAGCGCCGGGACCCCATGGACGCCACCCGGGCCGCGGCCCGGCTTCTGGCTCACAACTACCGGACCCTGGGGTCCTGGCCCCTCGCCGTCACCGCTTACAATTACGGCCTTCAGGGGATGGTAAACGCGGTCCGGCAAGTGGGCGGCAAGGACATTGTCGAGATCATCGAACGGTTTGACGGCCCCCGGTTCAATTATGCATCCCGGAACTTTTACCCTGAGCTGCTGGCCGCCGTGGACGTTTACACCCAGTATCGGCACTTCTTCCCCGAGGTCCGGCTCGACCCGCCCCTGAATCTGGTCCAGGTCCCGGTCCCTGACCACGTAGCCACCAACGCCCTCGCGGACCATCTCGGCGTGCCCCCGGATCGTCTCCGGGACCTCAACCCGGCTCTGGACGCCTCGGTGTTCAAGCCGGACGGAGTGGTTCCACGGGGCTACCGGATCGCTCTGCCGGCCGAGGTGGGAGACGACTTTGCGGCGCGATATGCCGCCATCCCCGACCGGATGAAATACGCCTACCGGCCCCATGGAAAGCAGCACCGGGTCCGGCGGGGTCAGACCCTCTCCGTGATCGCCGAGCGTTACGGGACTTCGGTGAAGGCTCTCATGCGCTTGAACGGCCTGGCCAATCCCAGACGGGTCCGTGCCGGCCAGCTCCTCAAGATCCCGGGCCGGTTCGTGGCCAAGGCCGACTCATCGGCGCCATCCGCCGCGCCGCCGCCTCCCAAGCAGTCCGTCCAGCATCGGGTCCGGCGGGGCGAGACCCTCTCCGTGATCGCCGAGCGTTACGGGACTTCGGTGAAGGCTCTCATGCGCTTGAACGGCCTGACCAATCCCCGGCGGGTCCGTGCCGGCCAGCTCCTCAAGATCCCGGACCGGTTCGTGGCCAAGGACGACTCATCGACGCCATCCGCCGCGTCGCCGCCCCCCAAGCGGTCCGTCCGGCACCGGGTCCGGCGGGGCCAGACCTTATCGACCATCGCCCGGTTGTATAACACCTCGGCCCGGGCCATTGCCCACCACAACGCCATCCGGAACCCCCAGCGGATCATCGCCGGGCAGGTTCTGAGGATCCCCGAGGGATAGAGGGGATGCTTCAGGAAATCGACAACGTCCGCCGGAACCCCGGCGAGCCCCCTCGGCGATGGTTCCTTGACGATTACTTCGACCTGTTGATCTGGATCGGGGAGACGACGGACGAACCGATTGCATTTCAGCTCTGCTATGACCGGAACGGCGCCCCCCACGTCTTGAGCTGGGACACTGTAGCGGGGGCCCGGCATTACCGGGTGGATGACGGGGAGAACCGGCCCGGCAAGCCCAAGGCGGCACCGCTGCTTCTGGCGGACGGTCCCTTTCCCCGGGACCGGGTGTACCGGAAGCTCCGCGAGGCCGCGGCCCGGATCGACCCGAAACTGGCCGCCTTTGTCGGCGATGCCATCCGGTCGCTGGGAACGGACCGGGACCCGGCATCCGGCCACCGGCGTGAGACAACATCAGACTGAGGACGGAGAATGGGATTATTCAAACGACTGCTGGGGGGGATCACCGGAGCCAACGACGACATTTCATATACGATCCACGGGGCCACTGACACGGGCCGGGTGCGAAAGGGCAATGAGGACTACTTCCTGATCCAGCTCGATAAAAAGCTCTTCATCGTCTCCGATGGCATGGGAGGCCACAACGCCGGGGAGGTGGCCAGTCTCCATGCCACCCGGGCCATCAACCGGTATCTTTCCGGCGATCTGCTGGGCCGGATACTCGGGGATGAGGATCGGATCAAGCAGGAGATGGTGGCCAGCGTCAATGAGGCCAACCGCCGGGTCCGGGAAATGGCGAGGTCCGACAAGAGCCAACGGGGGATGGGATGCACCGTGGTCGTGGCCCTCATCGACGGCAACCAGCTCCACCTCTGCCACCTGGGCGACTCCCGTGCCTATCTCTCCAAACGCTCGGGCATCCGTCTTTTAACCACCGATCACAGCCTGGTCATGTCCCTGGTGGCTGACGGGAAGATGACCGCCGACGAGGCCCGGGAAAGCCCCATCAAGAACGAGCTGACCCAGGCCATCGGCGCCATGCCCAAAATCCAGACCGGCTATTCCCGCCATACCATCGCCCATGGTGACCGCCTTTTGCTCTGTTCCGACGGCCTCTGGGACATGCTCAGCGACGCGGAAATCCAACGGATTCTCCGGAAAAACGCCTCGGCCCGAACGGCCTGCGAGGCACTCATCGACCAGGCCAACGACGCCGGCGGCAAGGACAACATCACCGCCGTGGTGGTCACTCACCAGCGAGGCGGCTTCATCCGGTCCTATGAGCAATAGGGCATTCATCACCGTTCCGGCCACGCCGCATAGATTGAATGACCTCCGAGGTTTCCAAAAAAAAAATTGGAAACCTCGGAGGTCTTTGTCGGCTCCCGGCCCCGACCTAACCGCCGAAGATCTCGGCCGAGTCGATTTGGCGGAAGTCCGGGGGCAGGGTGAAGGTCCCCTCCGGCAGGTCGGTCTCCTCGACCCGGGTCACGGTGGCGGCCTCCGGGTAGCCGTACTGGTCATAGTGGATCGTCTTGAGCGGCCAGCCCGCCTTCAGAATATCGATGACATCGGGGTCGGAGAGGGCCGCTTCCTCGCTGTTCCCCAGCGCCGATTGAAAGGTCCGCATCATTTCCCCGTATCGGTCGAGGTCGATGAGCGATCCGGCCCGGATATCCGGGGCGACCCACTGATCCAGCTTCCGCTGGTCATTGACCCGGACTTCGAAGTGTTTTACC
>CAYNGG010000156.1:0-9073 GCA_964396575.1 uncultured Desulfobacteraceae bacterium
CCAAGGGACTTAAAGGACCCAAGGGCCGGATTGAGCCCGGCCCGAGGGGCAGGCCCCCGTGCCGGAAAAAATCCGTGAAAAACTGCTCAATCCGGGGATAAACAAAGCGTGAAACCCGTACAAACCTTGATCTTTGCTCCATGCCGGGATGGGGGTCCCCGCTCCACCCGGTGTCTATTGCGTGGATAGCAAGGGTCTGACCGGCCGCCGGTGGGGAAAACGGCCATTGACACAAGCCCGCCGAGTCGATAGATGGAAGGAGTCGGCTATTCGACCGTCGGATCGTCAATCTGAGGAGGTCGTGGAATGATTGAAGCCATCTACCCGCTTTTGGAACGCATAGGCTATACTCACCCGCTCCATCCGGCGCTGACCCACCTGCCGGTGGGGTTGACCCTTGGAGCGTTTTTGCTCGCCCTGGCCGGAGCCATTGCCGGGAGAGAAAGCCTGTCCCGGTCGGCCTTTCACTGTGCCGTGCTGGCCCTTTTGGGGCTCGTCCCCACGGTCCTGATCGGCCTGGCCGACTGGTCGCGTTACTACGGCGGCGCCCTCATTTTCCCCATCCGGATCAAGCTCATCCTGGCGGGGGGACTGGCCCTGGTGTTGATCTGCGCGGTGGTGGCGGCCAGGCGGAAGCCTTCGGGCGGGGCGGCCTTTTTCTGCTACACCTTGGGGGTTATGGCCGTCACCGGTCTTGGCTTCTATGGCGGCGAGCTGGTTTACGGATCGGCCCCGGCCTCCGTCCAATCACCCTCGGGGTCGGACGAGACGGACGACTCGGCCCTGGTGGCCGCCGGTGCCGATGTCTTCGGTCAGAATTGCAGCTTCTGCCATTATACCGACCGGACGGCGGACAAGGTGGGACCCGGCATGGCGGGGCTGTTTGCCATGGATCGACTCCCGGTCAGCAAATGGAAGGCCACCGAAGACAACATCCGGAAGCAGATCCGGACCCCTTACGGCGAAATGCCCTCCTTTGACGGTCTGTCCAGGCAGAAGATGGACGCCCTGATCGCCTATCTCAAAACGCTGTGACCATGAACGAAGCCCCTAAACCCAGACGAGATGACCCGACGACCCATGGACCGCCTCACTCCCTCTTCGGAAAATCGACGATTCCCGCGAGCCAACCATCGGCTGCCCTTTGAGATGAGCGTTGACGGCAGGATGGTGGCCGCCGAGACCATCAACCTGAGCGGCAATGGCGCCTTCTGCCGCGTCAACCGGCCCATCCCCGAGATGACCGAGCTCGATGTCGTTCTGGCACTGCCGTCGCCAAAGGCGGCGATCGACTATGTCAACTGCGGCGGGGTGGTGGTCCGGGCCGATGATGGAAACCGGATCGCGGTCTTCTTTCACCGAATGGAGCCCGATCAACGGCGGAAGCTCGTGGATTACCTGACCCGGCAAGAGGCCGAGCCCCGAGGGCCCATTACCGCCTGACCCCCTCAAAGCGCCGTGGGAATTATCCCCCGGCGACCCCGGAAGACCGGTTCAGGCGACGTCCAGCGGGGAGAGGTCCAGGGGGGTGACAAACTCGACCCCGATCCGGCTGCCGCTCACCGTGCGGACCACCCCGTCCCGCTCGATGGTGCTCCCGTCGGTAAGCTCAAAGCGAAGGTGGATCGTCTCTCCCATGGGCAGGTCGTCGGCCGTCGCCCCCTCGAGATTCAGGCCGGTCCGGGAGAGGTTTTTGACGGTCATCTCCCGGCTTTTCCCATCCGACGGCCGGATATAAGTGCCCGGAAGATCAGTTTCTTTCCGGTAATACATCCGGCGCTCGAGCAAGACCATGTAGTTGTGGCCGCAGACGCACCGGCAGCGGACCTTGACCGCCTTGTCGATGTCCCGATACTGGGAGACATCCATGATGCTGGCTTTTTCGCATTTGGGACAGACGAAGGTCGCTCGGTTCCGGCTGTCCATGAAGACCTTTTTTTCCACCATGATATCGACCCCGATCCGGTTCTGGTCACGCCGTGGCCACACCGTGGCGTGGCGGTCATCCGGCCGTCTTCAGGAAGCGGGCCAGGCTCGTCAGGGAAGCCGGCGCCACCGTGGCCGCCCCGATGCCCCGGAGAAAGACGAAGCGGATCGCCTCCTGATGGCGTTTTTTATCCTTCCCTAATGCCTCAATTACCCGCTCTTTGTCAATCCCGACACCGGACGATCCACGCCATGGCGTGGCTTTCCAGCCGGTGGGCAGCCTGAAGCGCCGGATCAGACGGACCAGCCGGTCCCGCTGTTCGGGCGCCAGATACCCCTCCTGAACCGAGAGATCGGCGGCGAGGACCATTCCGACCGCCACCGCCTCCCCGTGGGTCCATCCCCCGCCGCGCTCGATCGCGTGGCCGAAGGTGTGGCCGAAATTGAGCTTCCGGCGCTCCCCGGCTTCGTGCTCGTCCCGGCTTACAATGGCCGCCTTGATCCGGACGGAGTCGTGAACCAGGCGCTCGATCACCGCTTCGTCCAGGGCCAGAGCCGAGTCGGCGTTCTCTTCGAGGTCCGCGAAGTGATCGGCGTCGGCGATGGCCCCGTGCTTGATCATCTCGGCAAACCCGCACCGGAGCCCGCTCCCCTCCCGAGGCAGCGTCCGGAGCAGGTCCGGCGGGCAGAGGACGAATTCAGGCTGGCGGAACGTCCCCGCCATGTTCTTGTAGCCGTCCACGTTGACCCCGTTTTTCCCCCCGACGCTGGCATCCACCTGAGCCAGCAGGGTGGTGGCCACAAAGCCGAACCGGACCCCCCGGAGATAGGTGGCCGCCACAAATCCGGTGATATCGCAGACAATCCCGCCACCGATCCCCACCAGAAAGGCCGACCGGTCCGCCCCCAGGGCCATCAGCCGGCCGTAAAGGTCCCGGACCGTCTCGAGAGTCTTGATCCCCTCGCCGGTGCCGACGGACAGCACCGGGACGTCGGGAAACCGGTCCCCATGGTGGCCGCGGACGGTGGAGTCGGTGATGATCACCACTCCCCGATCGGGAAGATAACGGGGGAGGGCCGCCGGGGATTCACCCACCAGAATCCGGGACCGCCGCCCGTCGGCCACGTCCACGGCCAGCTCCCTCATGAAGCGGCCCTCGTTGCGACGGTCGGCTGGGAGATCTCGAAAATGGCCCGGACCTGGCGGCAGAGGGTCTCGAACTGATCCGGATAGAGGCTCTGAGCCCCGTCGCTCATGGCCCGGTCCGGCTGATGATGGACCTCGACCATCAGGCCGTGGGCGTCGGCGGCCACCGCGGCCCGGCTCAACGGGATCACCTGATCCCGGAAGCCGGCGGCGTGGCTCGGGTCAACGATGATCGGGAGATGGCTCTCCCGGCGGACCACCGGCACGGCCGAGAGATCCAGGGTATTCCGGCTGTGCTTGACAAAGGTCCGGACCCCGCGCTCACAGAGGATCACGTCGGTGTTGCCCCCTTCCATGATGTATTCGGCGGCCATGAGCCACTCGTCCACCGTCGCCGACATCCCCCGCTTGAGCAACACCGGCTTCCGGGCATGGCCGGCTCTGCGCAACAGACTGAAATTCTGCATGTTCCGGGTGCCGATCTGAATGATGTCGGCGTATTCTTCCACCAGGTCGAAGGTCTCCATGTCCATGACCTCGGTGACCACCGGCATCCCGGTTTCTTCCCGGACATGGGCGAGGATCTTGAGGCCATCCTCGCCGAGTCCCTGGAAAGAGTAGGGGGATGTCCGGGGCTTGAAGGCCCCGCCCCGGAAGAGGTCCGCCCCGGCGTCCTTCACGGCCCGGGCGATGGTCATGGCCTGCTCCTCGCTTTCCACCGCGCACGGGCCGGCCATGATCGTCAGGTAGCCGTTGCCGATGGAAACCGGACCCACCCGGACCACGGTGTCCGCTTCCTTAAATTCCCGGCTCACCAGCTTGTACGGACGGGTCACCGGAATGAGGTCCTTCACCCCGGCCATGCCCTCGAAGGGCGAAGGGTCCACCGGCCCCTCATTGTGGAGAATCCCGATGGAAACCCGGTCGCCGCCCGGGATGGGGCGGGCCGTCATCCCCCGTGCCTCGATCGCCGCCACCACCGCCTCGACCTCCTCGGGCCGGGCGTTCTTGTTCATCACCACCAGCATGATCGCTCTCCTTTCGACTGAATGGGTTATGCCCCGGTGTGCTGTCTCCGGAGCCAAAAAAAAGGGCCGCGGCGGGTTGCCACGACCCTCTATCCAAAACGGAAGCGGCCGTGGCCGGGAGGGTCACTCCCGACCACGGCCGCCGGTTATGTGTGCTGAAGCGCTACGCCGGCGTCACCAACGGGAGGTCCCCATCCCCTCGGCAAAATACCACCAGCGCCAGAATCGAGGGCCAGCGCCCTTGGGCGGCCGGTCACTCGATTGGTCTGTCCGATGTCTAAAACCTCGTTTCATGGGCAACATATACGAGGAGACGCTCGGGGTGTCAAGGGCTTTTTCCTCGCCTCCGTCTTTCCGGATGGATACCGGCTCACGGATTTTGGGTCGATTGAGGTGAGAGGGCGGGGCAGGGCCTTTAGTGCCGGAAGTCTTCGAAGAATTTCTGGTCAATAAGGTAGATCTGCTTGGTCTTGAGGCCCAGCTCGAGCTGCTCGAAAATTTCCACGAGCTTCTCGCCATCGATGATCTCGATGGGCGGGACCCCGAACCGCCGGGCCTCGTTTCGGGCCTCGGCCGTAAACGAGCCGGTGGTGATAATAATCCCCTTGTCGGCCCGGCCCATCATGGTTCCCCGGAAATCGCGGATGTGGGATAGGGTGATGGCGCCGTCGCCCCGTTTGCATTCGAAGCGCACGTAGAAGCTGAGGAAAGGGTTGACCTGCAGGAGGCCGTGGCCCTCGATTTCGCCGTCCGGATTTTTCCGGGTGACCACCACCTGCTGGAACCCCGCTTCCCGGAGGAGCCGCTGGCAGATCCGGTCGAACCCGTCGGACGGGAGGGCCTTGAGGACGCCGAGCAGCTCCGTCTTATGGTCGATGTCCTCGACCTTCTCGGCGTCGTTTTCGTCCAGCGTCGCCTTGAGGCCCTTTTCAGTGAGGCTCCAGACCCCTTTCCGCGAGAAATCCACGTATCCCAGCTTGAGGAGCCGGAACCGGGCCCAGTAAATCTGGTGCTTGATGTAGGAGTACCCGGCCTTCGACTTCTTTTCCACCTCCCGCTCCGGGATGTTCAGCTTGTCCACCACCAGGTCGATCACCTCCGACGGGGTGGCGGACCCGCCTGAATCCTTTAAAATTTCCAAGATGGTGATGCAGAAGCGCAAGAGCGCGGGCGGGCTGGTTTTTTTCATGCTGACTCCGGGTTATCGGCTAGGTTGGCACCCCTCGGCGAGCGGGCTCGGGGGTGAGATGGCGCCGGATCGACTCGACCAGGGTACGGTTTACATCCTCGGTTTTCAATGAAAATCTGACATACCGGTCGCTCAGCCCCACGAAGTTCTCGCAACATCGGATCAAAATCCGCTCCCGGCTTAGGGCTTGACGGAGGCCCGGGCCGTCGATCTCCCCGTCGAGCCGGGCCAGGATAAACGAGGTCCGGCTGGGAAAGGGGCACAGGCCGGGGATGTCGGCCAGGGCGGCGGTCAGGGCCTCCCGCTGGGCCGACAGAAAGGCCCTTGACTCCCGGATAAACGGGTCGGTGGTCGGAGCGGTCATCAGGTAGTCCACGGCCTCCTGGGCCAGAGCGTTGACGCTCCAGGGCAGGGCATAGCCCCGGACCGCATCGGTCAGCCCCGCCGGGCCGATGAAAAACCCGATTCGGAGCCCCGGCACCCGAAAGATTTTCGACATCGAGTGGAGGACCGCCACGTTGTCCGGGCCTCTCTTCATGAGGCTCTCCGATTCGCCGTCCGTCACGAAGGGGAGATAGGACTCGTCCACCACAAACCGGACCTCCGGGTGAGCCCGGCAGAGGGACGCCAAAGACCGTCCGGGGATCAGGGCTCCGGTGGGGTTGTTCGGGTTGCAGATAAAAACCGTGTCGATGCCCGTCAGGTCCCGGTCGAAAGCGTCCAGGTCGGGGGCGAAGCCGTCGGCGTCGGCGGTGAGGTGGTAGCGATACGGGACCCCGTGCATGGCGCAGGCGTCGGCATAGTCGGCGTAAGTGGGGCCGATGATCAGGGCCTCGCGGGTGTTGAAGGCTTTGGGGATCGCGTAGATGAGCTGAGTGGTCCCGTTGCCGGCGATGACCCGGGCGGAGTCGATCCCGTGGCGGTGGGAAAAGGCCTCGACGATCCCGGCGGCGTCCACCGGGGGCAGGGCGGTGATGGTCGGCAGGCGCGCCGTCAGATGGTCGATGAGACCCGGCGGGGGCCCCAGCGGGTTGACGTTGCTGCTCATGTCGATGATCGCCTCGGGCCGGCAGCCGTGCTCCAGGGCCAGTTGATGAATGTTGCCGCCGTGTCCCCGGATCATGCCAGCCCCCCGGCGGTGACCAGCAGGAAGAGGCCGGCCTCGGTGATCTCGCACTGGGCCCCGAGCATATCCCCCGTGATGCAGCCGATCCGCCGGGCGTAGCCGATCAGAACACCGATCACCAGCCCGGCAAAGGCGAGGTTGACGACGATGGCGGCCGGTCCGGCCAAAAGCGACAGGAGGACCGCCGGCAGGAGCCAGACCAGCCCCGACGCGGGCGGCGGCTCACTGAAAAAGGCATGGCCGGTGCCGCCCTCGGGCCGGCCGTAGGGAAGATATCGGAACCCGAAGAGCATCGCCCCCCGGCTGTAGGCCGGTATGATGAGGAGCATCAGGGTCCGGTGAGCGTCGAGCCCGGCGATCCCCGCCCACTTGATCCCCAAGCCGCAGACGATGGCCAAAAGGCCCATGGCCCCCACCCGGCTGTCCTTCATGATGGCCAGAGCCGCCTCACGGGACCGGTTGCCGTAGAGCCCGTCAGCGGTGTCTCCCAGGCCGTCGAGGTGAAACCCGCCGGTGACGGCGACCAGAAAGACCACGTCCAGGAGCGAGGCGACCGGCCGGGACCAGAGCAGCGAAGCCACCCCGTCCACGGCCACCAGCCCGGCTCCCAGAATCAGCCCCACCACGGGAAACATCGGGATCATCCGCGACGGGACAAAAGGCACCGATCGGCGGACGGGAATGACGGTGATGAATTGGAGCGCCGCGAGGAGATGGGTCCAGATGGATGCCGGGGAGGTGTTTGGGTTCCGTGACGATTCGGAGAAAGGTGACATCATGTCGTGGACTGTTCCATGCGCTGGATGGTGGTCTTGGAGTCTTGGCCATGATCACCGTTTGGGTCCGTCAGGCTCGCTTGCCTTACGAACCCCTCCCGTCGGCCCCCACGGTCGCATGGACGGCGAAAAATAAATTTTCGCACTCCTGGGAGCGCCGCACGCCAGTGCGGCTCAGCCCCGAAGGGGCAAAACATACCAGCCCGGGGCGAAGCCCCGGTGCCGGGCTCAGTGTGGTCGAAAGGATGATTTAGGTCCAATTCTTTTCCAATGCCTTGAAGGCCGCTATTGCACGGATCGATCCTTGCCCTCGCCGACGGGGTTCTGACGTCGGTGGGGCGTCGGGGTCGATGGCGTCATCGCCCGGTGCCAGATATGCCAGGAGGGTGCCCATGCTCAGATTCCGCCGGTCAGACGATTCCGATGACCGCCAGGTGCCCTTCAGCCAGCCGAAGGCCAGCCGCTTGAATCGAAGGTCATCCCGGACCATTTCCCGGAGCTCGGCCACCAGCAGGCTGTCGGCGGGCACCTGCTGGACAACCCGTGGGGAATGGGTGTTGACGATGACCTGCCGAAGGGGGTTGTCCGGTCCCATCGGCTCGTCGGGATCGACGGCGATATCCTCAAGAAGCTGAATCATCGACGGAATCCGCCGCGGATGGATTCCATTTTCGGGCTCTTCCAGGCAGATCAATCCGGTGGCGCGGTCGTCCAGCGCCAGGACGCTCAAGGCCAGAAACCGCAGGGTGCCGTCGGACAGGGCTTTGGCCGGGTGAGCCGTGCCGTTCAGGTCTCTGGCCATCAGGGTCAAAAGCTCCCGCCGATCGTCTTTGTCGATGTAAACCTCGTCAATGTCGTCAATGAGGTCGGCCAGGCGGCCGGCCACCTGCTCGTACACCCACGAGTCTCTCCTTACCCCGTCATTCCCGTCGCTCGCGGCGGATCGGGCCAGATGGTAGAGCGTGGCCGGGAGATGGGCGCCGCTGGATTGGATGCCGGGCGGGGTATCGAACCGGTCGGGCTCCCGGAGGGCCGAGGGCTCCAGTTGGAGCAACCGCCAGGACTGCATTTCCCGCCGGGTCAAAAGGGCGGTGGGGTGCTCCAGCGCATTGACGCTCGACAAGACCGTTTTGGGGAGGTTCCGGGCGAGAAGCTGTTTGGGGCGGCCGCGCTTGCCGTCCTGGTGGAGGTGGATAACCACCTCGCCGTCCGTTCCGGTTTTCGTGGAGATGAACGGCGAGGATCGCCTGCCGGTGGCCACCGTTCGTCGCCATTTCAGTTGATGGGGAAACCCGAGTTGGTCACCGACATCGCCGATATTGATCCGGTCCAGCGACTCCCGGATCAGCTCCAGGCCGCCCACGGCCGAATGGGGGCTGTCTTCCCGATACCGGAGGGTCAGGCCGTACCGAACGAGGGTGATGGCCGCCTCGGCCTCCTGACCCAGGTCGTCGGTGCCGGATGGAGGGATGATCATCTCAGCGTCGAAGCTCATCTCCCGATCGTGTTGGTCTCGGACATGGTGGAAAAGCCGTTTGAGGTCCGACGGTCGGCCGCCCCGGTCCCGGACGGCGGCGGCCGCCTGGGTGAAGGTATCGTCGGCCAGAGCCCCGAGAAACCGGATGGCGTCGAAGAGATTCGATTTCCCGACACCGTTGGCCCCGGCCACGCAGGTAAAGGGCCCAAAGCGCACATCCACGTCCACCAGGTTCTTAAACCCGGAGACTTTCAAGCGGGTCAACATCTCAGCATCCCTCAGTCCGCGATTTTAGATTTATGATTTCAGATTTTTGATTTAATCATCAATCATCAATCACTCAGTCCTCACTTAATCCGCACCGGAATCCCCGCCACCATCCAGACCACCCGGTCGGCGGCGGC
>CAYNGG010000157.1:0-9063 GCA_964396575.1 uncultured Desulfobacteraceae bacterium
GAACCATGAGCTTCCTCATCCCTCAGTGCTCAGTCGAGGGCAACCACGGGGGGTTGCCCCTACAATCGCCGCTATAGACCTCCGGGGTTTCCAAAGCTTTGGAAACCCCGGAGGTCTAACCTAACTGGCCCCCGTGCCTGCCCTCATTCCCTGAACCTGTGGGAGCGCAGGCTGAAAGCCCCCTCCACCGGTCAGTCGGATTCGTCATCCCCGGTCCGGAAATGGTCCCACCCGGCCGGGGAGAGCGGGACCCGCTCGCCGTTTTCCCGGACCAGGGTCCGGGCCGTCCTCTCGGTGACCCTCCCGACCCGATGGAGTGGCCGGCCGAACCGGGCCGAAAACCCCCCGGCGACGGCATCCACCCGGTCAGGGGCCACCGCGCAGGCCAGGACGTAGTCCTCGCCGCCCTCCAGGGCGTAGTCGGCGGCGGTCAGCCCCAGCTCCTCGCAAAAGGCCCGGAGCCGGTCGGTGACCGGGATCGCCCCCGCGTCGATCTCCGCCCCGGCGCCGGCCGCGTCCAGGATGTGACCTATATCGGCCGCCAGCCCGTCGCTCACGTCGATGGCCGCCCGGACCCCGCCGGCCCGGGCCAGGTATCGGCCTTCGTCCAGGTGAGGCCAGGGCCGCTGATGAGCCTCGATCAGGGCCCGGCGATCGGGGGCCTCGGCCGGGATGTCGTTGATGATCAGGTGGAGCCCCGCCCGGCTTTCCCCCACGGGGCCGGTGACGCAGAGGACGTCCCCCGGCCGGGCTCCGGACCGGCGGAGCATCTCGCCCTCGGCCACCGTCCCGGTCACGGCGATGTTAATGATCAGGTCGCCCTTGGACCCGGTGGTGTCGCCGCCGAGGATGTTGACCGAAAACCGCCCGGCCAGCGCCTTCATCCCGGTGTAGATCCCGTCGAGGTAGTCGATTCGGCAGCTCCGGGGAATGGCGATGCTCACGAAGGCCTCACGGGCCGTCCCGCCCATGGCCGCGATGTCGCTCAGGTTGACCGCCAGGGCCTTATGCCCGAGATCCTCGCCGGAGATCCGGTCCCGAAGAAAGTGGACCCGCTCCACCAGGAGGTCCGTGGTCAACAGGGTGACGGCGCCGGCGGGGGGATAAAACCCGGCCGCGTCGTCGCCAATGGGGGCCACCACGTCCGCCGGCCGGACCAGGCATCCCTCCTTGATCCGATGGATAAACCCGAATTCTCCGATCTCCCGCCAGCTCATGGCCGCCTCGCCCGACGAATCCGGTCAACCAGGTCCCGGGCCGCGGCCTCGGGGTCGTCGGCCGAAACAATGGCCGAAACCACGGCGACTCCGTCGGCGCCGGCCCGGACTATTGCCTCACAGGTCTCCCGGTTGAGCCCGCCGATGGCCACCATCGGCACCGAGACCGCCGCCCGGACCGCCGCCACCCCCTCCACGCCCAAAGGCGCCACCGTGTCGGTCTTGGTGGGAGTGGCATAGACCGGGCTGACGCTCACGTAGTCGGCCCCCTCGGCCTCGGCGGTCCGGGCGTCCTCCACCGACTCCACCGAAACCCCCACGATCATCTCCGACCCCACGATGGGCCGGGCGTCGGCAATGGGCATGTCGGTCTGGCCCAGGTGAACCCCGTCGGCGCCCACGGCCAGGGCCACGTCGATCCGGTCGTTGATGATCAAGGGCACCCCGGTGGATTTCAGCACGGCGGCGACGGCCCGTGCCTCGGCCAGAAACGCCCGGGTGGACAGCGCCTTTTCCCGGAGCTGAACACAGGTCACTCCGCCCCGGACCGCGGCGGACACCACCGCCGGGGTAGGGCGGCCGAAGGAGAGGTCCCGGTCGGTGACCAGGTAAAGGGAGTAGTCGATCGCCCGCCGGGGGGTCATGCCGCCGCCTCCGTGATCCGGGCGTCGGCGCTCAGGGCCGCCGGCGTCAGGGTGTAGAGGGCATCGAGCAGGGCGATTCCGAAGCTCCCCGGCGCGGCCGAGTGGACCGCCGCGATCTCCCCGGCCAGGCCGAAAAAGGCCAAAGCCGATGCCGCCGCGCGGCGGACCGGAGCTCCGTCGGCGGCGGCTAAAAACGCCCCGATGACCGCCGACGCCGTACAGCCGGTTCCCGTCACCCGGCCCATCAGGGGATGGCCGTTGGCCACCCGGACCGTCCGGTCCCCGTCGGTCACCAGGTCCACCGCCCCGGTAATGGCCAGAGGCACCGCCATCTCTCGCGACAGCGTCACGGCGGCCTCGGCCGCCTCATCCACCGTGTGGATCGAATCGACCCCTCGGGCCCCGGACCCGGCGCCGCTCAGGGAAAGGACCTCCGAAGCGTTCCCCCGCACCAGGGTCACCGGAACCTCGTCGATGATCCGTCTTGCCGTCTCCGTCCGAAAGGTCGTGGCCCCGGCCCCCACCGGGTCGAGGACCACCGGCCGGCCCAGCTCCCCGGCCCGCCGGCCGGCCCGGATCATCGCCGTAACCCAGGGGGTCGATAAGGTCCCGATGTTGATAACCAGCGCCCCGGCCAGGGCAACCATCTCCTCCACCTCCTCGACCGCGTGAGCCATCACCGGCGCCGCGCCCATCGACAGCAGCGCGTTGGCCGTGTACCCCATCACCACATAATTGGTAATATTGTGGACCAGGGGCCCCGTCTTTCGGACCCGTTCGAGCAGCTCGCCCGCCTCCTTGCCAAGCTCGTCCATATCGCCTCCGTTTTCCGAAAATCCCATAAAAAAAGCCGCTTCCCGGAAGAGAAGCGGCACCGTCGGCAGTGAATTCGTCCGTCGGAACGTGTCTCCCTCCGCTGGCATAACCCAGATCAGGTTCAACGGGTATCCTCTCAGGCCGCCCCCGACTGGGAGCGGCCACCCCGCACGTTCATCAATTATCTTATGGGAGCCGGACGGGGCTGTCAACCACGCCTTCGCGCGGCCGCCCGACTCCAGGGGTTAGTCGTTTACCCGGACCACCGTCCGGCCCCGGACCCGGGCGTCCAGGATCTCATCGATCCGGGGGCTCAGGTCGGGAAGGGCCACATCGGACGTGATCCGGTCCAGGGCGGTCACCCGCCAGGGGCCGGCCATCTTATCCCAGAGGGTCAGGCGGGTCTTCCGGGGACAGTTCTGGGAATCGATCCCCAGAAGGCTCACCCCCCGGAGAATGAACGGATAGACCGTCAGGGGCAGGTCGCCCGATGCCACGTTCCCGCAGCAGGTCACCGACCCGTGAAGCTGGGTCGATTTGACGGCCGTGGCCAGGATTTCCCCGCCCACCGTGTCCACCACCCCGGCCCAGCGGGCCTTGAGGATCGGCCGCTTGGGGTCTCCGGCCATCTCATCCCGGCCCACCACCCGGCTCGCCCCGAGGTCGGTGAGGTAATCGACGGCATCGGCCTTGCCGCTGGCCGCCGTCACTGAATAGCCGGACCGGGCGAGAAAGGCCACCGCCAGGCTCCCGACCCCGCCCGAGGCCCCGGTGACCAGGATTTCTCCGCCCCCGTCGGCGATCCCCCGGCTTTCCAGATGAAAGACCGACAGGGCCGCCGTCAGGCCGGCGGTCCCGTAGGCCATGCTCTCCCGGCTGCTCAAGCCCTCGGGAATCGGAATCACCCATTCGGCCGGAACCCGGATATAGCCGCCGAACCCGCCGGCGGTGTTCATCCCCAGGTCGTAGCCGGTGACCAGGACCCGGTCGCCGGGAGAGAAGTCGGCATGGCTGCTCTCGGCCACCGTCCCGGCCGCGTCGATGCCGGGGGTGTGAGGATATTTCCGGGTCACCCCCCGGTTTCCGACGGCCGACAGGGCGTCCTTGTAGTTGAGCGAGGAGTATTTCACCCGGATGAGGACCTCGCCGTCAGGGAGGTCCCCCACCGACCGGGACTCGATGGACCGCTGAAAACGGCCGTCTTCCGTCTCCCGGACCACCATGGCCTCGAATGTCGTCTCAGTCATGACCGGCTCCTTTCCTTACTCGTCCCGATCCCGGATCAAACCGGCGGCGGCGTCGAATTTTTCGTTTAAGGCAATGGTGATCTCGGCCACCTCCCGGAGCATCCCGGCCACCTCGGTCATGCCCTTGGCTTCGGCCCGCTCCGCCCACTGGGTATAGGTCTTGGCGTGGTCGGCGTTGTGGTCCTGCCAGTGGTCGAGGAGGGTCAGGAGCTTCTGGTCGAGCGTCATACCGCCTGGCGTGTCGCCTTCATGATGATGGCCGTGCGGGTCGGTGTCGTGATGGTGATGGTGATGGGACATGGGTGGTCTCCTTGTCATTGCCATAATTTCATCGGTGGTCATCGACGTGCGGGCGGTTCCTTTAATCAGACGAACCAACTCCTCGCCCCGCTTTGGAGTTGTTTCTTTCCTTAACAGCAGGGTGTCGCCGACAATTTCATATTCAATTTCCGTATCTGGAAGGAATCCCAGCCGCTCGGCGATGTCGGGGGGCGGATCTATTTGACCGTCTGGTGTGATCTTCAATGGCATTTCCCTCCCGGATCATTCAGGTTGAAAGCAAATCGCGTTTCACTGCTTCCATCATACCGGTTATCCGGAGGAGTTTCAAACCTTAAAAAAATCGACCATCCTGACTGCCCCGGCGAATCCGGCCGCCACCAAATAAAAAAAGGGCCGCCGGATGGCGGCCCTTCTGATATTTGGATGGTGGAGCTGAGGGGATTCGAACCCCTGGCCTCATGACTGCCAGTCATGCGCTCTCCCAACTGAGCTACAGCCCCGCAAAACAAAATCCTTTCTATCAGGAGCCGCCCGGTTCTGTCAACCAGAAATTTCGATCCGCACCGAAAATCCCCCATCCCACCCCCATTTCACCTTGACACCCCCGCCCCATCCCTCCTATTAAAAAAGGCTTTTGGAGTGACCGGCGCCCGGCTGATCATCCGGACCATCCTGGCGCCACTGATAACAGGAGACCCCACCCATGCCGGAGCTTGCCGAAATCGCCATCCACGCCGCCTTCCGGGTCCTGGGCCTGATGCCCCGGGCCGGGGCCGTCCGCATCGGAAACGCCATCGGGCGGGTCTGGCTGGCGGTTGACGCCAAGCACCGGGCGATCGCCGAAGCCAACCTCAGCCGGGCCTACGGGGATGAGCTCACCCCGGCCGACCGCCGCCGGCTGGTCCGCCAGGTCTTTGCCAACATCGCCCGGATTCCCTTCGAGATCGGCTGGTCTCTCCATATAACCCCCAGCCGGTTTTCCCGTTATTTCCGAGTGGACGGGCTCGAGCACCTGACCCGGGCCGCGAGCCGGGGCCGGGGCGTCCTCGTCCTCACCGCCCACACCGGCAACTGGGAGCTTTTGCCCCTGGTCTTCGGGATGACCACCGGGGCCCCGTCCAACATCATCTACCGCCCCCTCGACTACCCGCCCATGGACCGGTTCCTTATGGCGCTCCGAGCCCGTTACGGGGCGGGGATGATCCCCAAGGCCCACTCCATGCGCCAGGTTCTCCGAAGCCTCAAGGCCGGGGAGCTGGTGGGGGTCCTGCTGGACCAGAACGTCGATTGGTACGACGGGGTCTTCGTGCCCTTTTTCAACGACATCGCCTGCACCAACCGGGGCCTCCCTCTCCTGGCCGCCCGGACCGGGGCCCCGGTGGTCCCCGCTTTTCTCGTCCGGGAGGGCGACGGCTACCGGGCGATTTTCGAGCCCGAGGTTCCCATCGAGCGGACCGGCGACAAGATGGCGGACCTGGAATCCAACACGGCCCGGTGCAACCGGGTCATCGAGGGCCTCATCCGGCGGTATCCGGACCAGTGGTTCTGGGTCCACCAGCGATGGAAGACCCGGCCGTCCCAGCCCTGGCCTCGGGTGCTTCCGGAGCCCCGCCGACGCCGTCGGCGACGGAAGCGGCGCCGATGACCCGGTGCGCCGCCGGACCCTTGCGCCGGGAGCGGATCGGTCGGATTCTGGTCCGGGCTCCCAACTGGATCGGGGACGCGGCCATGGCCATCCCGGTCATCCGGGGGCTCCACCGGTCCTTTCCCGCCGCCCGGATGACGGTCCTCTCCCGGCCGGGGGTCCCATCGATTTTCGCCGGGCTGCCCGGAGTAGATCAATTGATGACCGACGACCCCGCCGGGCTTCATCGAGGACTCCGGGGCCGGCTCCGGCTGGCCGCCGAAATCCGCCGGGAACGCTTCGACCTGGCGGTCCTCCTTCCCAACGCCTTCTCGCCGGCTCTGGTGACCGCCCTGGCCGGGGTCCCCCGCCGCCTGGGCTACCGGGCCGACGGTCGGTCCGCGCTCCTGACTCACCGGGTTTCCCCCCCGCCGGCCCGTTCCCCCGTCCACCAGATCGACGCCTACCGGGGCATCCTGACCGGCGCCGGGCTGACTTCGGACGGCCGGGACCCGGCCATTGCCCTCTCACCGGCTGAGCTTCAGGCGGCCCGGGCCACCCTGACCGGCTTCGGGGTCGATCCGGCCCAAGCTTTGGTCGGGGTCAACCCCGGAGCGGCCTTTGGCGGGGCCAAGCGCTGGCCGGCCGACCGGTTCGCCGCCGTCTGCCGAGCTCTGGCCGATGAGACCGGGGCCCGGACGCTCATCTTCGGCGGCCCGTCCGAGAAAACCCTGGGCGATGCCCTGGCCGACCGGTGCGGAGACGGGGCCATCAATCTCTGTGGAAAGACCGGCCTTCGCGAGGCCATCGCCCTTATTCACCAGTGCGACCTCTTTCTCACCAACGATTCGGGCCCCATGCACCTGGCCGCGGCGCTCGATGTTCCCCTGGTGGCGGTCTTCGGCCCCACCAATCACCGGACCACCTCCCCGGCCGGGCCGTTCAGCCGATTGGTCCGGGCCTCGGGCATCCCCTGCGCCCCGTGCATGAGGCGGGAGTGCCCCACCGATCACCGCTGCATGACGGCGGTGACGGTCGAAGCGGTCCTGGCCGAGGCCCGGGACATCCTGGAGCGCCGCCGGCCATGAAGATCCTGGTGATCCGCCTGTCGGCCCTCGGGGACCTGATCCACACGCTCCCGGCGGTCAACGCCCTCAAGGACCGGTGGCCCGAGGCCGAGATCACCTGGGCGGTGGAGGCCGCCGCCGCCCCTCTCCTCGACGGCCACCCGGCCCTCGCCCAGGTCCTCGTCTCCCACCGGAAGCGCTGGCTAAAAGCGATCCGGTCCGGGGACCGCCGGGCATCCGCCAACGCGCTCCGGGACGCGGCCCGATTCATCCGGACCCTCCGGGCGACCCGCTACGACCTCGTGATCGACTTCCAGCATCTCCTGAAAAGCGGCGTCCTGGCCGGGCTGGCGAGGGGCCGGGTCAAAGCCGGGTTCGGCCCGGGGCTCGACCATGCGGAAGGAAGCTACTGGTTTCTCAACCACCCCGTCCCGGCCGTCTCCATGGAGATCCACGCCCTCACCCGAAACCTGATCCTCGCCGATGCCCTGGGGGCCCCTGCCGACCGAATTCGGTACCGGCTCCCGGTCACCGCCGCCCACCGAAGGTCCGTCGCCCGATCCGTCGGAAGCCCGGCCGACCGTCCCCTGGTGGTTATCCACCCGGCGGCCCGCTGGACCACCAAGCGCTGGCCCGAAGACCGGTTCGCCGCCCTGGCCGACGCCCTGATCGACCGCTACGGGGTCACGGTAGCCTTCACCGGGAGCGCCGACGACCGGGCGTCCGTCAACCAGACCGTGACAGGGATGCGCCACCCGGCCGTCAACCTGGCCGGGCGGACCGGTTTGCTGGAGCTGGCCGCCGTCTTCGAACGGGCTCGGGGGGTGATCGCCACCGACACCGGCCCCATGCACCTGGCCGCCGCCGTGGATACCCCGGTGGTGGCCCTCTTCGGCCCCACCGCCCCCTGGCGGACCGGCCCCTTCGGCCCGGGGCACCGGGTGGTCCGGGCCGGGCTTCCGTGCAGCCCCTGCTTCCGCCGCCAATGTCCCTTCGGCCCCGATCCCCTCTGCATGGACCGGATCGGGGTGGCCGACGTGACCGAGGCGGTCTCGCGGACCTCCTGGGCCGGGTCTATAGAGCGGCCATAGCCCCGGCATCCCTCGGAGTGGAACCCGGACGCCTCCGGGCGTTCTTCATTTTGACGGATTTTCCCAACGTCAAAACCGAAAGGACAGGCCGATGTTTGAACGGATCTATTGGCTCTACACGAAGCTCAAGCAGAATGCCTACCCGTCCGCCGCCCGGACCAGGGGGAAGTTTGAGATTCACCACAGCACCTTCAAGCGGGACCTGGCCTACTTCCGGGAACGGCTCGGGGCCCCGGTGGCCTATAACCGCCGCCGGAACGGGTATTACCTCACCGACCGGTCCTTCGAGCTCCCCGCCTACTGGTTCGACCCCCACCACCTTCTTATGATGCTCGGCACCCTCCGGCACCTGGCGGCCATGTCCAAAACGGAGGCCCCCGAGATCCGGACCTTCCGGAAGCGGATCGAAGGCCTCCTGGCCATCCACTACGGCCGGGACATCGGCTCGGCGGTCTCCTTCGCCCAGGTCCAGTGGTGCCGGTGCGACGCCGGACTCCTCGACACCCTCATTTCGGCCCTGGCCAGCCGCCGGCTCCTCTCCCTGACCTACTTCACGGCCCATTCCGGCCGGACCCGGAGCCGGACGGTGGAGCCCTATCGCCTCCACCACTACCGGGGGACCTGGCACCTGATCGGCTTCTGCCACCTCCGGAACCAGCCCCGGGTCTTCATGCTGAGCCGGATTCAGAAGCTCGAGCCGCTGGCCGAGCAATACACAAGCCCCCGGTTCGACGTGGCCGACTTCCTGGAGGGGACCTTCGGCATTTTCCGGGGCGGCCCCGTTCAGGAAGTGGTGCTCCGGTTTTCCCCGGCCATCGCCCGGATTGTCCGGGACGAGATCTGGCACCCGGACCAGGAGATGACCGACCTCCCCGACGGGGGCCTCCGCCTGAGCCTCAAGGTGTCCAATCTCACCGAGATCCGCCGCCACGTCCTGATGTACGGACCCGACGTGGAGGTCCTCGCCCCCGACGAGCTTCGTCGTCAGGTGATCGACGCGGCCGAGGGAATCCGGAAATTCTACGGGCCGGAAAAAAAATAAGGAGATGGGTCACTATATGAGCCAGTGGGTGTG
>CAYNGG010000158.1:0-9050 GCA_964396575.1 uncultured Desulfobacteraceae bacterium
TTTATCTCAGATTCGATCATATACTGCCTCTCTTTTAAGCGGTCTGAAATCAGGCAGTTTCAGAGGGGATTCCAAAAGCTCCTCAATTATGTCGGAACCTGTATCGTCGGCATCATTCGCCAGCAATATAACTCTTACATTATAGCTTATATTTTTCCTGTATCTTTCAGGAATTCGAATAATTCCGTCCGTTATTTTTGTTCGGAACTCAACCGCATACATTTTTTACCTCTTAGTAAAAAAAAATAGTTGAGGTAAGGATACCGGTCGCCCGGCCCCCGCACGACGCTGTACTTTACACACGCATAACTCCAGTTGGAAAACAAGGGCGGGCACAAAGGTCCGCCCTTACGAATCCGAGGGTGTTCTCGAATGCAGGGTCAACCCCCCTCGTTTGCCCTGCAGGGGCAGACCTTGTGTCTGCCCTTCAGAGCCAGGGCGGCCACGGGGGGCCGCCCCTACAACCCAAAATGGTGGTGCTGATCTTAAAACCCGCACCGGACTTCTTGAACAATAATTTGGAGTCTGACCCGCCCGTTGGAATCCGCTCATGATCCGGCACTTTTTGGCGGGCGGGTCAGCTTTATCGGTATGGGTTAAGCCGAACGGCGTGAAGGTTCGGGCTTATGCATTGAGGGCCTTGCTGACCACCCCGACGACTTTTTCCGGGTCGAACGGCTTGCTGATGTAGGCCACCGCACCCCGGACGGAGAGATGACGTGAGGCCATGCCGCTGATGATAACCACCGGGGTGTCCTTGAGGGACGGGTCCTTGGTGAGCTTCCGGTAGAACCGGGTGCCCCACTCCTCGGGCATCTCGAGGTCCAGGGTGATCAGGTCCGGTTTTTCCGCCTTGGCCACATCCAGGGCGGTGGCCCCGTCTCCGGCCGTGCAGGTTTCGTATCCGTTGTCCTCGAAGAGTGTCACCAGGTATTTCACGGTGACGGGATCATCGTCGATGACCAATATCTTGTGCGCCATATTCCACCTCGCTTGATCGCGGCGGCGCGGCCGAGGTCGGTCCCGGCCGTCATCCCCCCGCGTTGATCAGATGGATCTGATCGTTTAAGGTCCAGAAATCGTAGATGAGGCCCACTCCCACCAGGCCGCCGGTCAACAGGTAGATCAACCCGGTCACCCACTTGCCCATGTAGAACCGGTGGAACCCCAGCAGGCCGAGAAAGGTCAGCAGAATCCAGGCGACCGTGTAATCCACCGGGCCGGCCCGAAATCGGAGATCCGCCTCCCGGTCCATGGCCGGGATCAAGAAGAGATCGATGATCCAGCCGATGAAGAGCAGCCCCAGGGTGAAAAAGTAGATCGTCCCGCTGATGGGCCGGCCGAAGTAGAACCGATGGGAGCCGGTAAAGCCGAACACCCAGAGGACATAGCCGATGGTCATGCTGTGTGTCGGGTTGTCGTTGATCATCGGATTTGCCATCAGTCGGAGGCCTCGGGCTCCCGGTGGCACTCGCCACAGAGGATCGGGCCGGCCTGCTGTTCCAGATGACACCCCTTGCACTGCAAGTGGTAAACCCGGATCAGCGGCATGGGGTCGTCGTTTTTACCCAGGAAGTGGCATTCGGAGCACTCCATCCCCTCGGATGAGTCGTACTCGTCCCTCTTCCCGTCCACGTAAACGTGATGGCATCCGTTACAGGTCTCGATCCCCGCCTTTTCATTGTGCTCATCGTGGAAAAACGGGACCGGGGGCCGGGAGTGCTCGGTAAAGGCGCTGTCCGATACCGTCGTGATGTAATCCTGGGCATAGCCGGTTATCGCCGTCACGGCAAACGCCATCAGGGCGATGGCGGCCAATGTCCTCCATCTGGTCGATTTCATCACTCGTCCCCTCCTTCCGGTTTTTCGATGCACTCGTAGATGATGTCCCCGAGAAACTTGAGGTCCATGTCAATGGCGTAGTGGTGAAGGATGTCCTCGAGGCCGCCGTGGCAGTTGTGACAGGGGGCGATGAGGGTCCGGGCGCCCCGGGCCCGGGCCGCGAAAAGCTGCTCCGCCTTGACCCGGTTGCTCTCCACTCGCTTGTCCCTGAACGGCGGGCCGCAGTTGATCACCCCGCCGCCGGCGCAGCAGCAGTAGTTGTGCTCCCGGTTGGGCTCCATCTCCACAAAGGTCTCGCAGACCTCGTTGACCACGTACCGGGCCATCTCGTGGAGTCCTCGACCCCGGACCACGTTACAGGGGTCGTGGAGGGTCACCGGCTTTTCGTACTTTTTGGCCAACCGGAGCCGGCCCGCCTTGAAGAGCTCGTAGTAAAACTCCAGGGCGTGGACGATGGGCACCGGCGGCATCCGCCAGCCTAAGGCCCGGTTGCCCATGTCGTAAACCGACCGGAAGGCGTGGCCGCATTCGCCCATGACGATCCGCTTGACCTTCAGGCGCATGGCCGTTTCGAAGTGGACCTTTTTGAGCCGGGCCATCATCTCGTGATCGCCGGTGTACATGCACATGTCGCTGTTGTCCCAGCCCGGGGTGGCCGGCATGGTCCAGTCGATCCCGGCCGCATCCATGATCACGGCGGCCTGGTAGATGAGCTGAGCCCGGAACTTGGGCTCGGGGCCGATGACCGAGTACATCACCTCGGCCCCCTCCTTTTCCAAAGGTATCCGGAGGGTGGGGATCTCGTCCTGAGCTTCTTCCTCCTGCCACATCAGGGTGTCGATCCACTCGTCGTCCTTCACCCACATCTGGTTCATGGTGGCGGCGTGGCTGTGGGCCGTGTCCTGGATGTACTGAGGGGTCACGCCGAGCTTGTGGCAAATCCGCCGGACCACCAGCATGAGGTAGGCCACGTCAACCCCGAGGGGGCAGTACATGGCGCAGCGCCGGCAGAGGTTGCACTCGGTGGATGCGATCTCGCTGGCGCGTTTGATGAATTCCGGGGTCACCCGGCCCTTTTTCTTGAGAATCTCCCAGATGGTCTGCTTGACCTTCCCGGCCGGGGAAAAAGCCGGGTCGTTGTCGTGGGAGAGATAATAGTGGCAGCCATCGGAGCACAGGCCGCAGTGGACGCAGATGTCCACGTAGGTCCGCAGCCGCGCCCCGGTTTCGTTGTCCAGGACATCCCGGATCACCGACTCGATTTGCTCCGGGGTCAGCTTGCTCGCCCCATCCTCGAGTCCCTGATCGTAGATGGCCTTCTTTGCCTCTGTTGTCTGTTTGAGTGCGGGTTCCGCCATATCGGGTCGCTCCTTGATTGTTTCCGGTGTACGCCGGTCCGGCTGTCAGCCCGGGGCCGGCCGGTTGTCCCTACCAGTCCCGGGCCTTGCGCACGGCCCCGAACTCCGAGCCGATGTAGCCCCGGGTGAATGGAAAGAAGAGCATGTGGCTCAGCCGGGTAAAGGGGATGGCGACAAGCATCGCCTCCCCGGCGAGGATGTGGAGAATCATCATCCATCGGAACCCGGGCCACTGGTGATAGGCCCAGAAGCCGGTGATAAAGGGCGCCGCCACGATCCCGAGGATCACGAAGTCGGAGGGGGTCGTGAGGAACTTAACCTCCGGCTGGGTCAGCCGGCGGACCAGGAAAAAGACGCACGCACCGATGACCAGGAGGGTCATGGTGTCGGCCAGCCCATCGGGGAGGGTCGGCCAGGCGATGTTGAAATTCTCATTGATGAGCACCACATGGGCGAAGAGGAACAGCGGGGTGATGATCAGGCTTAAGTGAAAGACGAACGTCACGATGGACAGGACCGGCCGGCGTCGGGAATTGACGCTGGCAAAGGGGATGATCCAGTGGAAGATCGATATCAGGGCGTGTTCCGTGTCCATGTAAGCATAGACGGCCGAATCCTTCTCCCGGGCCAACAACGCCATGGAGATGAGGCGATAAAGGCTGCCGCCGATAAAGACGATCAGGGCGACCCAGACCAGCGGGCCGGCCACGAAGCTGTAAAGGGCATGCATCGATATTTCTCCTTAGATGTCGGTTGCGGGTAAGACCACCCGGACGTACTGTCCCTCGTCTTCCCCATCGGCGATCCCCCGAACCAGGAGCCGGTCCCCTTCCGGGCTGAAGACCGGGTCCCAGAGGGCCTTGAAGGTCTCTCCGATGGGCCGGCCGTTCACGGCGACCGTGTACCGGCCGTCCTTTTCCACCTTGGCCGCCACCCGTTGCCCGTCCGGACTGAAGACCGGCTGCCAGGCCATGTCGTAGGCATCGCCCCAGGGGGTGCCATCCACGGCCACCGTCCAGCGGCCGTTCTCCTTGCCCAGGCAGGCCAGCCGTTTTCCGTCCGGGCTGAAAACCGGGTCGGAGACCAGGTCTCCAAAGGTGTGCCCCCAGGGGGTGCCGTCCACGGCCATTGTCCAGCGGCCGAAGCTCGAAGCGGCAATGGCCGCCAGGGACCGGCCGGCCGGGGCGTAAAACGGGTGCCAGAGCTGGATGAACCGGCGGTCCCAGATGGGCCGGCCGTCTTTGGCCAGGGTCCATCCCTTGCCGGCCTTTACCGGCGCCACCACCCCCTCGCCGTCAGGGGCGAAAATCGGCCCCCAGGCCGACGGATACCGCTGCTCCCAGAGCTCGCCGTCCACGGCGATGGTGTAGTCATAGAGGGTCGTCCGAACCACGGCGGCCACCCGCTGGTTGTCGGGGCTGAAGGCCGGCTCCCAGGCGTTGATCACGGTTCGGTCCCAGGGGACCCCGTCCACCGCCACGCTGAAGCAGCCCTTCTGAAAGGTCCAGATGTCCCCCTCGGTCATCGGAACCGTCTGGACCACGGCGGCGGTGCGATGGCCGCTGGGGCTCTGGATCATCTCCGTCAGGGTACCGAACCCCTCAGCCCAGGGGCGGCCGTCAACCACCGCCACATATTGGCGCCCCTTTTGAGCCGCCACGGCGATGGCCTCGGCCTCACCGCCAAACCGAGGGTTCCAGACAAACTCGAAGGTGTTCTCCCAGGCGGCCCCGTCCACGGCCACGGTCCATTCCGCCATGCTCGAAATCAGGCCCATCACGCGGCCCTGGGGCGTGAACCGAAGGTGCCAGACCTTGTCAAAGGTCTCCTCCCAGGCGGTGCCGTTGACGCAAACCCCGAATTCCATCTCGCCGGTCTTGACGACGGCGGCAATCTGCTCGCCATCGGGGCTGACGCAGGGCTCTTCCACCCACTCGAATTGGTCCCTCCAACCGGCGATGTCGCTGACCGGGCGTCTGCCGGTCTCCCAGTCCCATTGCCTCAAATCCCGCATGGTCCCCTCTCCTTTTGGCTATCCGCGGCGTCGGCCCGATCCGGCCTCTTCCGCTCTATGGAAGGTTGATCTTTCTCCGTCGTTACGTTACATAATCCGACAGTCAGGGTGGAGCGTAAAGCGTCAAGCCATAAGGAATTAACATATCCCATAAAGGATTTTCAAGGGCTTTTCTTCAACAAGGTCTCAAGACTTCCCCGCTCCGCCCGTCCGCAATGCGACACCAATCCGCTTGTTCCCAACAGGAGAATGCTTATGATTTCCGTTCAATGTAGTGGAGCCGCCCGGCTGGCGGCGGCCCTCGGGATGCTTTTCTGCCTCGCTCTGGTTCCGGGGTGCGACCGGTCGGAAGCCCCCTTGACCATCGGTTTTGCCGGGGGACTCACCGGCCGGCACGCCGCTCTGGGGATCTCCGGCCGGAACGGGGTCCAACTGGCCACCGAGGAGGTCAACCGCGACGGCGGGATCGGGGGCCGGCCGGTCGAGCTCCTCATCGAGGACAACGGGCAGACCGCCGAGGGGGCCGTGGCGGCCACAAAAAAGCTCATGGCGGCCGGAGCCGCGGCCATCATCGGCCACATGACCAGCACCATGACGACCGCCGCCCTGGCGGCCATCGACGATGAGGAAATCATCCTGATCAGCCCCACCGCCAGCACGAACGGTCTTTCCGGGATCGACGACGCCTCTCTTCGGGTGGTCCCGTCCAACGTGAGCGAGACCGACGCCCTGGCCCGTTACGCCGGAAAGCAAATGGGCCTGCGGCGGATGGCCGCCATCTACGACCGGTCCAACCTGGCCTATACCGAGCCGTGGATTGAGCATTTCCGCTCGACCTTCGAGGCCGCGGGCGGCCGGATCATTTCCGTGCTCCCCTATACTTCGGGACCGGAGGTCTCCTTTGCCGGGTTGACCCGGAAGCTGCTCGCCGATCAGCCTGACGGTCTGGTTCTGGTCTCCGGCGCGTTGGACGCCGCCATGCTCTGCCAGCAGATCCGGAAACACCGGCGATGGGCCCCGATTTTGATCTGCGGCTGGGCCAAGACTCACGACTTTCTCCGCCATGGCGGCCCGGCCGTGGAGGGCGTGATCGCGTCCGAGGCCAACAGCGAGGACAGCGACATCCCGGCCTACCAGGCATTTGCCGCTCGATACGAAAAGCGGTTCAGCCAGCGTCCCGATTTTGCCGCCCTCTACGGATACGAAGCGGCCCGGGTTCTCTTTTACGGCCTTTCCCGGTCTAGCCAACCCGCCGGGATCAAGCGGGCCATCATCGAAAAGGAGACATTTCCGGGACTTCAGGGCGATTTCCGGATCGACCGATGGGGGGATGCCCACTGGGACCGCTTCATCATCCAGGTCCGGGACAACCGGCTACGGAAGCTGGAGTAAGCGATGGTCAACCGGCACAGCCTCAAGGGAATTCTGACGGCAGCCTTTCTCCTGTCGGCCACCCTGCCCCTGGTCGGCTTCGGCGCCATCGCTCTGTCGGTGGTGGCCCGGACCGTGGAAACGGAGATCACCGCCCGGAACCTGGTCCTGGCCCGGTCCATGGCCGGCGAGGTGGACCGGTTTCTCGACGAGCCGGCCAATCTTCTCCGCCAGATTCACGACGTGGTGGGCGGCCATGGCCTCGTCAAGCCCACCGAGGTTGACGCCTACCTCGGCACCGTGCTGAAAAGCTACCCGTTTTTCAACATGATCCAGATTCTGGACGAAGACGGGATCGTCCGCTATCTTGCTCCCTATCACCGGGATTACGTGGACATCGAGATGTCCGGCCAGACCTTTTTCCGGGAGACCCGGAGAACGGGGCGGCCGTATTGGTCCGCCACATTTCGCTCCATTCGGACCGGCCAGCCCACCATATCCCTTACCCGGCCCACTGATGACGGGATGATCATCGGCTACCTCGACCTGTCGGCCCTCCACGCCATCACCCGCCGGGCCCGGTTTGGAGCGGGCGGATACGCCGCCATCACCGATGGTGAGGGCACGGCCATCGCCCACGAACAGCCCGAATTCGTTGCCCAGCGACGGAACCTCAGCCATCTGCCGATCTTCCAGGAAGGGGCGGCCGGCCGGGAAGGGACCTACCGGTACACTTTCGAAGGCCGGGAAAAGATCGGGTCCGTGGCCCGGGTCTCCCGGACCGGCTGGGTGGTGACCGTGGTCCAGCCGGTGGACGAGGCGTTCGCTCCGGTCCGGAAGATCCGCCGGGTCATCTGGACCGGCGCGGTGGCCGCCATGGGGCTCGCCTGCATGATTGCCCTCTTCATCATCCACAAAACCCTGTCGCCGCTGGCCGAGCTGGCCCGTTACACGGAGCGGGTGGCGGGCGGCGAGCCTCTCGCCCCGCCGGAATCCGGGACCTATCGCGAGGTCAGACAGCTCGCGGCCCACTTCAACCGCCTGATCGACGCGGTCCGGGCTCGGGAAGCATCCCTCCGGGAGAGCGAGGCCACGGCCCGGGCCATCCTGGACGCTACCGACGACGTGGCCTTTCTCCTGGAGCCGGACGGGACCGTGGTCACATCCAACGACACCGCCGCTAAGCGGCTCGGCCTGAACCGGCAAACCCTTGCCGGCCAATGCCTCTTTTCCCTGACCGCCCCCGACCTGGCCGAGACCCGGCGAGAGGCCACGGCCCAGGTCACCCGGACCGGCCAGGCAACCCGGCTCACCACCAGCTACGACGGCCGGCGCTACAACACCACCGTTTACCCGGTCTTCGGACCCGACGACCGGCGGGTCAACCGGGTGGTCCTTTTCGAGCACGACACCACGGCCTTGCTCCAGGCTGAGGCGGAAAAGGCCGAGCTGGAAAAGCAGCTCGAACGGTCCCGGAAAATGGAGGCCATCGGGCTCCTGGCCGGCGGCGTGGCCCATGACCTGAACAATATCCTCTCCGGGATCGTCACCTATCCCGAGCTGATGCTCCTCAAGCTCCCCGAGGACAGCCCGCTCAGACCGCCGATCGAGACGATCCAATCGGCCGGTGAGCGGGCTTCGGCCGTGGTTTCGGACCTCCTGACGGTGGCCCGGGGAGTCGCCAGCCCCCAGACGGTGGTCTCGGTCAACGGGATTGTCGAGGAATACCTGGCATCCCCTGAGCACGCCCGGCTTGCCGAATCGGCCGCCGGGGTGACCGTCACCACCGACCTCGCCGGGGACCTCAAGCCGATCAAGTGCTCGCCGATCCACGTGAAAAAAGCGATTATGAATTTGATCATCAACGCCACGGAGGCCATCGTCGGCGAGGGCACGATCACCGTCGCCACTCGAAACCGCCAACTGGATACCCCGACCGATCCCGCCCGGGAAGGTCGGCCCGGCCCCAACGAGGCGCATGGTCCGGCCGGCCCGATCCCGCCGGGCGATTACGCCGTCCTCTCGGTGATCGACACCGGTCCGGGGATCGCCCCCGAGGACCTCGACCGGATCTTCGAGCCCTTTTACACCCGGAAGGTCATGGGTCGGAGCGGCACGGGGCTGGGCCTCACCGTGGTCTGGAACACCGTTCAGGACCACGGCGGCTATGTCGCCGTCCGGACCGGAGACGAGGGGACCGCCTTCGACCTCCTTTTCCCCGTCACCACTGAGGCGGCGGCCGAAACCGCCCCAGGATTGCCTCCCGCCGGCTACGCCGGGGCGGGCGAGCGGATTCTGGTGGTGGACGACGAGCCGACCCAGCGGGAAATCGCCCGCGAGCTCCTGGATCGGCTGGGATATACCGTGTCGGTCGCCGACAGCGGGGAAGCGGCCATCGACCGACTTCAAGGGGAGCCGGCCGACCTCCTCGTCCTCGACATGATCATGGACCCCGGGATGAACGG
>CAYNGG010000159.1:0-4760 GCA_964396575.1 uncultured Desulfobacteraceae bacterium
TCTGGCTCCCCGACGCCATGGCCGGCCCCACGCCGGTCTCGGCCCTGATCCACGCGGCGACCATGGTCACGGCGGGGCTTTATTTGCTTATGCGGCTCTTCCCGCTCTTTTCCGCCTCGGCCACGGCCCTGGCCATCGTGGCCGCCGTCGGGACGGTCACGGCGCTTTACGCGGCCTGCGCCGCCCTGGCCCAGCGGGATATCAAGCGCGTTTTGGCTTATTCGACCATCAGCCAGCTCGGCTACATGTTCCTCGCGGTCGGGGCCGGAGATTTGACCGGCGGGATGTTCCACCTGATCACCCACGCCGTTTTCAAGGCGCTCCTCTTTCTCGGAGCCGGGTGCATCATCCACGCGCTCCACGGCGAGCAGGACCTTTTTGCCATGGGGCGGCGGGTCCGGCGGGGGATGCCCGCCGTCTTCTGGACCTTTCTCTTCGGGGCCGCCGCCCTGGCCGCGCTCCCGCCCACGGCCGGGTATGTCAGCAAGGACCGGATTCTCCTGTCGGCATTCCTTCACGGCGACGCCTTTTACCAGACCCTCTGGGCCGTGGCTACCGTGACGGCGGTCCTCACCACGCTCTACACGGTCCGGCTGGTCATGCTGGCCTTCACCGGCGGTTCGGAGGAGTCGGAATCGGCCCCCATCCACCCGCCGGCCGACGAGACCGTCCGGACCCTCTGGCCTTTGGGCATTCTCGCCCTGGTCGCCGGGGTGATCAACCTCCCGAGCATCCTGCCCGGCGGGGAGTGGCTGGCCGGGTTTCTGGCCACCTCGCCCGGCGTGACCCACCACGCCGTTTCCCCGGCGGTGGAGCTCAATTTCGCCGTGGGCAACGGCGTCCTGGCCCTCTTGGCAACGATCGGAGCGATTTACCTCTACGGCCCCCGGGGCGTTCTCCGGGGAGAGCGGTGGCCCGGCCGTGGAGAGCGGCTCCAGGGTGTGCTGGGAGAAGCGTTTTATCTGGACCGGCTTTACGAGGGGGCGGTTCGCCGGCCTTATGTCCGGCTGGCGGCCTGGCTCTGGGAGGAGGTGGATGCCGGCGGCGTCGATCGGACCTTGCGGGAATCGGCCGGCGGGGCGGTCGCCCTCGGGCGGACCTTGCGGTTATGGACCACGGGACGGCTGTCCACCGTCCTGTTGATGATCTTTCTGGGACTGACGGTGATCCTGTGTGTGCTGACGCTCAAACTCCTGATCGCGTGACGGGGGGCCGATGACTGCATCCGCGCTCCTGTCCGCCATCATTTTCCTGCCGCTGGCCGGCGGGCTGGTGGGGCTCTTCCAGAGCCGGCATCCCGAACGGTGCCGGCGGATCGCCCTGACGGCGACCCTGGCCGACCTCTTCCTGATCGTCACCCTGATGCTCCACGACCTCGGGACGGTCTCGGTGGATGCGCCCTGGATTTCCACCTTCGGCATTCGCTATGCCCTGGCCGTCGATGGCATCAGCCTGATTCTGATCCTGTTGACCGCTATCCTGGGCGTGATCTGCGTCCTCGTTTCCTGGACGGCGATCACCGACCGGGTCGCCCCCTATTATGCGATGCTGCTGGCGGCCGAGACCGGGGTTATCGGGATCTTTCTGGCCACCGACCTCTTTTTGTTCTACCTCTTCTGGGAGCTCCAGGCGATCCCGCTCTTCTTTCTCATCGGGATCTGGGGGCACGGGGACCGGGTCCGGGCGGCGGTGAAGTTCTTTCTTTTCAGCATCACCGGCAGCCTCCTGATGCTCGTCGCCCTCATCAGCCTCTACGTCATCCACGGGACCCAGACCGGGGTCTATTCCTTTTCGATCTTCGACCTGACCGACACCTTGCTGTCAGGGCATGTCGAAGGGTGGCTCTACGCGGCCTTCCTTCTGGCCTTTGCGATCAAAATCCCGCTGGTTCCGGTCCACACCTGGCTCCCGGACGCTCACACCGAAGCGCCCACGGCCGGCAGCGTGATCCTGGCCGGGCTTCTCCTGAAGACCGGGATGTACGCCCTCTTCCGGTTCGCCATCCCCCTGTTTCCCGGCGCGGCGGCTCAATCGGCGCCGCTCTTGATCTGCCTCGGACTGGTTGGCCTCTTCTACGCCGGCTGGATCGCCCTGGCCCAGCATGACATGAAGCGGCTGGTGGCCTATTCGAGCATCTCCCACATGGGGCTCATGGCCATCGGAGTGGCGGTCTGGCAGCCGTTGACCCTCTCCGGCGCGATCCTCCAGATGGTCAACCACGGGTTGGTGACCTCCGCGCTCTTCATCCTCGTGGGGATGATCGATGAGCGGATCGGCTCGAGGAAGCTGGCCGACGCCGGGGGACTCTGGCACCGGGTGCCGGTCTTGAGCGGATTTTTTCTCCTCTTTGCCATGGCATCCATGGGGCTGCCGGGGTTGAACAACTTCGTGGGCGAGATCCTCATCCTGGTGGGGACCTTCCGGGAGGTTCCGGCCGCGGCGGTCCTCGGGTTTGCCGGACTGGTGGTCACCCTGATCTACACGCTCCGGCTGGTCCAGGGGGCCCTGTTCGGGGAGCCGTCGGGCGCTGAGGCGCCCATCCCCGATCTTAACTTCCGGGAGACGGTCGTCCTGGTGATTCTCGCCGCCGGGGTCCTGTTCATCGGGTTGGTCCCCGGACCGATCCTGGAGCTGCTGGAAGGGCCGGTCCGCCATCTCATCGAAGGGGCGCCCCGATCGGTCGCCCTCATCGGGTTTTAGCTCGGCCACCGCCGACGACAGTCTGTTATAGGAGCGCGCTTTGGAATCTCACTGGACCGCGATGTTGCCCCACCTGATTTTGGCCGGGGGCGGCTTGATCATTTTCTGCACGGATGCCTTCTGGGATCACCGGCCCCGCTGGGCTCTCTTCGCCCTGGCGGTCGCCGCAACGGTCGGCGCGGGGCTGGAAACCCTTTTCGGACCGGGGGGCGGATTCGCTTACATGATCGACGGCGGCCCCTTTGCCCGGTATTTCACCGGCCTGATCGCCGGGATCACCCTTCTGACCCTCCTCTTTTCCCGGCATTATGCCCGGGTCCGCCGGATGGACGGCGACGCCTTTTACGGGGTGATCCTGATGGCGGCCCTCGGGATGGTCCTCACCGCCACCGCCCGCCACTGGGTCCTCCTTTTTCTCGGGATCGAGCTGCTGGCCATCTGCCTCTATATCCTGATCGCGGGCCGAAAAGGGGATGACGCCTCGGCCGAGGCCGGCCTCAAGTATTTCGTCGCCGGCTCCGTGGCTTCGGCCGTCCTTCTTTTCGGGATCGGCCTGGTTTACGCCGCCACCGGCGAGATGGACATTGCCAAAACCCTGAGCGGAACGGTGGTTGCCGGGACCGATGCGAGCATCCTCTTTTTCGGCCTCACCCTGATCCTGGCCGGGATCGGCTTCAAGATCTCCATTGTCCCGTTTCACCTCTGGACCCCGGACGTCTATCAGGGGGCTCCGGCGCCGCTGGCCGGGTTTCTGTCGGCCGGCTCCAAGGTGGCCATCGTGGCGGCTTTGCTCCGGATGGCCCTGGCCGCCGGCCCCGGGGTCTGGGCGTTTCTGATCCCCGCGCTCTGGGGGCTTGCCGCCGCGACGATGATCGTCGGGAACCTCACCGCCCTGGCTCAGGACCATCTCAAGCGGCTCCTGGCGTATTCCGCCGTCGCCCAGATGGGCTATCTGCTCATGGCTCTCCTGGCGGTCCGGACCGACGGGGCCGCCGCCGTGATGTTTTACGCGGCGGTCTATGCCCTCATGGAGCTGGGAGCCTTCGGAGCCATCAGCCTCCTCTCCGAATCGGAGACCCCGGACGGTCCCGACCGCGACGCCATCGACCAGTATCGGGGCTTGGGGAGCCGCCGTCCCCTGGTGGCCGGACTCCTGGCAATCTCGCTTTTCTCCCTGGCCGGCCTGCCGCCCACCGGCGGGTTCATCGGGAAGTTCGCCCTTTTCAGCGCCGCCATCGGAGCCGGCTACACGGGGCTGGCCGTCATCGGCATCCTGACCGCCATCGTCTCCATCTATTACTACCTCCGGGTGGCCGTGGCGCTTTACATGGAGCCCGACGGAGACGGGCAACCCCGCCCGGCCGCCGACGCCACCGGCCTGTTAGCCTGCGGCGCGGTCCTCGTCCTCGTTTTCCTCCTCGGCATCCTTCCCGGGGGCCTCTTCGAAATCATCGGGATGGTCCTGCATATCGGGGTGGTTTGAGAAGCCGGCGCTAATAATGGGGCGAGCCGAGCCGCGCCGGCGGTCATCCATTTTCCGTAAAGTAGTCCATATCGAGCCGTTTCAATTCGTAGGTCGCCTCGGTTGCAACCCCGACGTCGAAATCGATCATAAGCTGAGCCAATAGCTTCCCGCCGATGAGGACGATCTTGGTGTCGATGGATGCCGCAAAGGTCTCGGCACCGGGGGAAAAATCGGATGTGGTGATAAATACCCCTTTTCTGGCTCGCTTGCCCTGCAAAGCGCCTGCAAATTTCTGAATTTCCGGCCGTGAAACCGTACTCTCCCACTTTTTAGCCTGGATGTAGATGATGTCGAGGCCGAGGCGATCCTCTTTAATGATGCCGTCTATCCCTTCGTCGCCGCTTCGGCCGATGGCCTGGCCGGCGTCCTTGCGGGAGCCGCCGTATCCCATCTTGACGAGCACTTCGATCACCACTTTCTCGAAAAAGCTGGGCGAAGCCGCTTTGAGCTGAGCAACCAGCTCCGAGGCGAGCTTTTCCCGCAAGGTTTCATAAGCCGCCTCCAGCTTTTCTTGAGGAGTCCGGCTCTCGGTTTC
>CAYNGG010000159.1:4860-9011 GCA_964396575.1 uncultured Desulfobacteraceae bacterium
TCGGTTTCCGCGGATTCGGGCGTTTCGACCAGTTGTTGGCCGGACTTTTTCGGGGACATGCCTGCTTCATATTCCGGGAATCGACGCAGAAGGCGGATGTCGATTTTAGTCGGATGCTCCCGAAGGAGGTCTTGGCCGCGTTCGGTAATCCGAAAAAAACCTCGCCGGGTGTTTTCCAGCAGAAGGGCTTTTTTCATGTGGAATCGAGCCCAACTCAATCGATTGTCAAAAACGCGCTGTCGACCGCTGGGAAGCAGCTCCTTTTGTTCGTCTTCGGTAAGGCGGAATTCCCGTGCAAGGGTGTCGATCGCTTCGCGAATGCCGTGTTCTCGGTCATCGGCGCAGAATCGCAAAAGGGGGAGCATGAGGCTTTGAAAATCCGGTATGGTCATCGTGCTTTCCTTTACTCATCGGGCATCTGGTAATCGGCGCATTTCGGAGCATGGTCGGAAAACAAATACCGGAAAATGGGATCATAATCAAGTGGATTGTCAACAAACGGGGGAATCCGCTTGTAATGTCGGGCGGCATCACCCTTTGCCCCCTGTCCTTTTCAGTCCGCCTCTGATATGATATTTGATATGGATCGGCGCTGATAGCGGCGGTAAACGAAACCATAAATCAGAATACCCACGGGAGGTGGATCATGTTCAAGGAAGTCAAAAAAGGATTGATGGCCGGGATTGGCGCGGTGGTGCTCACCCGGGAAAAGGTCGAGGAGATCACCCGCCGGCTGGTGGATGAGGCCAAGATGACCGAAGAGGACGCCCGCCGGCTGGCCGACGAGCTGATCGAAAACGGCGAAAACCAGTTCAGCAAGGTCGAGAAGGCTTTCACCGATGCCTTTCAGACCAGCATGGACCGGGTGGGGATCGGCCGGCAGGAGGCGTTTCAGCGGCTCCGGGACAAGGTGGATGCCCTCGAGATCCGCCTGTCGATCCTCGAAAAGGCTCACGAAGCCAGGCAGGATCGCTGATCCATGGACCTGAGCACCCTCACCAGCCTATCCCGGTTCAAGGACATTGTCGTTATCCTGATCCGTTACGGGTTTGAAGACCTGGTGGATCGACTCGACCTGCCCGGCAAACGCCCGAAAACGACGTTGCCGGCGGCGGAGGAGACGACAACTTATGAGCGGCTCCGCCTGGCCATCGAGGCCCTCGGCCCGACTTTCATCAAGATCGGTCAGATCATGAGCCTCCGGCCCGACATGCTCCCGCCGGCCATGATCACCGAGCTCCAAAAGCTTCAGGACGACGTGGCCGCGGTGTCCTTCGAGTCTGTCCGGCCGGCCCTTGAGGCGGAGCTGGGGAAATCCCTGGAGGCCGTCTTTCCGGTCTTCGAGACGGAGATCCTGGCGGCGGCATCTCTCTCCCAGGTCTATCGGGCGGCGCTGGGCCGGGAGGGCCCGGCGGTGGCGGTAAAGGTCCAACGGCCCGACATCCGGCCCATGGTGGAAACCGATCTCAAGATCATGGAGTTTTTCGCCGACCGGATTCACCACCACTTCGAGGAGCTCAGGCTCTACGACCTGCCGAGCCTCGTCCGGGAAAGCCGCCAGACCTTGCTCCGGGAGCTGGACTTCCGCCGGGAGGCCCGGTACATGAAGGTGGCCCGGGCCTTGATGCGGGATCAGGCCGGGATTTACGTCCCCGAGGTCCATGAGTCCCTCTGCACCGAGCGGCTCCTGGTGATGGAATACGTGTCCGGCACCAAGCTCCGGGATGTTGACATCTCGACCATGCCGGCCGAAGCGCCCCGGATGGCCCGGGAGGGGCTCCGGGCGGGGATCAAGCAGATTTTCGAGGACGGGTTTTTCCACGCCGATCCCCACCCCGGTAATATCTTAGTCACCGAGGATCACCGGCTCTGCCTGATCGACTGGGGGATGGTGGGCCGGCTCACGGTGAGCGACCGCTATGACCTGGTGGACCTCATCCGGGCATTGGCCGACCGGGACAGCCAGCGCCTGACGGAGGTGGT
Organism: uncultured Desulfobacteraceae bacterium; assembly: GCA_964396575.1. Taxonomy (GTDB): domain Bacteria; phylum Desulfobacterota; class Desulfobacteria; order Desulfobacterales; family JAABSP01; genus CAYNGG01. The sequence continues at coordinate 6,844 of CAYNGG010000159.1, forward strand.
CCTCAAAGTCTCCGTCGATATGGGGGATGGGGTGGACCGGCGCGGGCTGGAGCGGGACCTCCTGGATATCCTCGACCTCTATGCCACGGTTCCCATCCGGGACCTCAACCTGGGCCGGCTCCTGCTGGACGTGACCTTTTCCATGAGGGCCCACGGCCTGGGCATCCGCCCGGATCTGGCCACCATGATTAAGGCCCTGATCACCCTGGAAGGGGTCGCCCGCCAGCTCTACCCGGACCTCGATGTGCTCGCCGAGGCCGAGCCTTACATCCACGACATCGTGGCCCGCCGGTATAGCTTCGAGTCGATCTGGCGGAACCTTTCGGAGCACTTGGCGGCTCTGTTCACCGCCCGGGGCCGGTTTCCCAAACGGTTGTCCCGGATTGTCGAGCAGCTCGAGCACGGCGATCTCCAAATCCGCTTCGAGCACAGAAATCTCCAAGAGCTTCAACAAACCTTGGAGAACACTTTTAACCGGCTCACCTTCGGGATCATCATCGCGGCCCTGCTGATCGGCTCCTCGATGATCATCACCACCGGGATTTCGCCTCACCTCTTCGGCTACCCGGCTTTCGGGATCATCGGCTATCTGGTTTCCGGCGTGTTGGGGCTCTGGCTGGTTTACAACATCATCCGGAATCGGAAATACTGACCCGGCGTAAGCGCGGCCGTCACTTGAGCTGAAAGTGGGCGCCGATGCCGATGGTCTCGACGGCCCGGTTGTAAAACTGGCCGTTGGGGGAGCTGCCGTTGAAGTATTCGGCCAGGATCGTCACCGTGTGGCCTCCCCGGCGGGCACCGCTCAGCTCCACCCCGAGCCGGAGCGACAGATCGTTGTCCCAGTCGTTTTCCTCCCATTTCTGGATGTCCAGCGCGGCCACCGGGACCATCCGCCGATTCCAGAAGGACCAGGGGCTTTTGAGCTCGGCGCCGTACTGGACCGACCCCGGTTGGAGATCGTCGGGCTCATGCCGAAGGAGATATCCGACACCGGCGTAAAGCCGAAGGGGATCGGCCACGTCGTAGGAAAGCTTGAGGTCGGCCGCTTCATAGGAGAGGTTGACCCGGTCCACGCGGTTGCGCAGGAGATACTCGTCGCCGAGGTGGGAGCTTTGATGGAAGATCCGGAAGAGCGCGGACAGGTTGCCGTTGCGGTAGCTGACCGGAAAGCCCACCCAGTAGTCGGCGTTGACCAGGTCCTTTGAATCGGCGTCGAGGTCGAAGACCGCGAAGACGGCCGCCTGGACGCTGAGCTGCCAGGTCCCGCCGATAACCCGGGCCGGGCCGCGGATCAGGCCGAAGGACTCGCCGAAACTGGTGGCCCCGACGTTCTGGATCTCGTCATTGTCGATGTGATACTGGTAGGCCACCGAGAACCTGGCCCACCGGGGATCGGCGAGCAGGGGGGCGAACAGCTTCCGATTGGGCAGGATGTCCGGGGCGGCCTCTCCGGGGGAATCCAGATCCACGGCGGTGACGCCGTCGATGGCCAGAAGCGCCCGGCGGATTCTCTGGGGATCCGCGCCGGCAAAAGCCGCCGACGGGAGGGTGATCCGGCCGTCCTGGACACTGATACCGGCGGCGTCAATGCCGAAATCCCGCTCAAGAACCGCCGCCGCGTATCCGCGGATGAAGGCGTCGTCGGGGGCGGCGGCCGCGGCCGCCGGAATGAGGACAATTGTCAGGATGATCAGGACTGTTCGAAACATCGGCGTTTCCTTTGAGATGGCTATCTGATGGAAGTTGACCGTCTCCCTTTGGAGGGCGGGATTGAGAATCCAGGGCGTTTCGGATGGTCGATAGGCCCTGACCTCGAACATGGGTCGCCATGTAGCACACCCGCGCCCTGAAAGCAACTAAAGGATAAAACGCTGGTTTATCGAATGGTTGGCCGTATGTTGATTGAACAAAAAGGATAGTTCTCGTGAATATTTCACAAAAACTATCCTTTTGTGGTTGCATTTATTCTTCTTTCTGATATGGTTTAATTGAAAACTATGATGAAAAGAGGAAACAATGTTAATACAATTTATAGTAGAAAATTTTCTTTCATTTAAGGATGAAACAACTTTTAACCTTATTGCTACAAAAGATAAAAAACATCCTGATCATATAAATAGAAACAACAAACTCAATCCAAAGGCTGACATTCTCAAAATAGCCGCTAT